>CAZKMC010000227.1:3199-4724 GCA_964553485.1 uncultured Comamonadaceae bacterium | reverse complement strand
CCTTTTCCGTTGAGTCCTCCGGAATAATCTAATTCAGTACCAATCAGGTACAGAAAACTCTTCTTGTCTACAACTACTTTGACTCCGTTGTCTTCAAAAATCTGGTCTCCTTCTTTCATTTGAGTATCAAAATCTAATTGATACATCAAACCAGAACAACCGCCGCCTTCAACACCTACACGGATGAAGGCTTCTTCTCCGTGTCCGTCATTCGACCGGAGCTTGATTACTTGATTTTTTGCATTGTCATTGACCTTAATCATACTTCTAGTTCTTTCTATATAACAAGGCTCTCAGAACCTTGTTGCAAAGGTACCGTGTTTTATTTAGAAAAGGTCTAAATAGCGCTAATAAATTACCGTATACATGGTATTGTGTGGGCCTGGGTTTCCATTAAATCAGAAGGAATGCGTGCCATCGAACAAGACATTAGGCTTGAGCATCAAACCTGATTCTTGACCAGATTTATTACATGGCCAAGGTGGTTTTCGCTTCTTCAAGAGAAGGCACAGAACCAATCTGCGGGAAGTGGAATTGGAATGGGCTGCCTTTTTTGGACTTGTACCAATTAGATGTGGAAGGCGCTCAACTCAAAAATGCACAACGCTTCTATAAAGCTCTCAACGGTAACTGCAAGTTGTGCACAGATGCCCAGCACCTGGCCAACAGAAGAACGGAATTCAAGATTGTGACAATGTAAACCTCCATACTGGAAACTGAACCCGCAGTGCTTTTGGTGTTATGGGGTTTTTATGCTTTAGATTTAGGCTCCGCCCGAGGAAGGGTGTTTGGAAATTGAAATGAAATTCGCCTAATGACATCTATCTATACGGTTCACAAATGGTTCTTGCTTACCTTTGTCGCATGGCAGAAAAACGCACTGAATTAAGTGAGCTCGGCGAGTTCGGATTGATAGATACTTTGACCTCGGGCATTCATTTATACACCAAAAGTACCCTGTTGGGAGTAGGCGATGACGCAGCTCTAATTGATCCAGGAAAACAAAAAGTACTCCTGTCTACAGACATGCTATGCGAAGGCGTCCATTTTGACCTGATGTATTGTCCTCTCAAACACCTTGGGTACAAAGCAGTGATTTCGAATTTGTCTGACATCTATGCCATGAATGGTCAGCCATCTCAAATAGTTATTTCACTGGCCATTTCAAACAGGTTTTCTGTGGAGGCAATCGAAGAATTATACAAGGGCGTGTATGCCGCTTGTGAGCATTATGGCGTTGACTTGGTAGGTGGCGACACCACTTCTTCTTTGTCTGGACTTGTAATCAATGTGAGTGTTCTTGGATTGGCTGATAAGGCGAAAGTAGTGAAGCGCAGTGGAGCCAAAAAAGGTGATTTATTGGTGGTTACTGGTGATTTAGGAGCAGCTTATATGGGGCTACAGATTCTTGAACGTGAAAAAGAAGTTTTTAAAGCAGCACCTACCGCACAACCTGAATTGATTGATAAAGACTATTTGCTCGAACGCCAATTGAAACCTGAAGCACGAAAAGACATTATTGAGA
>CAZKMC010000227.1:0-3189 GCA_964553485.1 uncultured Comamonadaceae bacterium | reverse complement strand
GAGATGTTTGAAAAAATGGATGTACTCCCTACTTCCATGATTGACATTTCAGATGGACTGGCGTCTGAAATCATGCATTTAACAAGGTCTTCTGAATTGGGATGCAAACTATATGAAGAGAAAATTCCTATTGATCCTTTGACCTATGAAACGGCTTTGGAGTTCAATATTGATCCTACCACTTGCGCTTTGAGTGGAGGAGAGGATTATGAGCTATTGTTTTCCATTTCCCAAAGCGACTATGACAAAATCAAGGGAAGTCCTCACATGACTCCTATTGGTCATTTCACAGATGCAGAAGAAGGTAACATGATGGTGACCCGGAGCGGCACTGAAGTTCCTTTGCAAGCCCAAGGATGGAACGGATTGAAACAAGAAAATGAAGCATAAAAAAAGCCCGGTCAACCGGGCTTTTTGATATCGTTAATACGGGTCTTAATGCTGTATGATCAGTTTCAATTGTGCAGAACCCGAGGGAGTCAATATTGAGACGATGTAGTATCCCTGAGGCAAACTACTTGTGTCCAGATTGAAAGTGGCTCCGTTCAGCTGCTCGCTATGAACAACTCTACCCGAAATGTCTGTCATATTTAAAACACCCGTTTGAGGCAAGTTTGAAAATCTCACTTGCTGGTTCGCAGGGTTTGGATACATGATCAAAGATGTTTTCCAATGATCATCCATACCAACAGTTTCACCGGGTAACTCAACTCCATTGTCATCAACTTTGATCGGATCTACATCTGGTTCTTCAGTTGTATCATTGATCCATATTGGTGTACATGATTCCCAGGTAGCAATTTGATTTTCAATTTCTACAACATTCATGGCAATATAATCCATGGCCCAATCACCACGCATGGTGACAATGCCTTCACAATTAATCATCAAGTTGCCAAAGGCACGCTCAAAGAAATTGTCATAAACTGAATTATCAGGATTGTCAGGATAGATGGTAAAAGGAAGATCGAACTCTTCCGCGTCATCCCAATTTTTTGTGGCCCACTTTCTTTCAAGGTAAGTGAGTGGCTGAAGTGCGGTAGTGTCAACAGTAATAGTAGGGGGGCAATTACTAGGACAGTTTCCATCAGTTGGATGCGCTTCCACACCGTATACAAAAACCCACTCAATCTCTTGTTGATGCGCTAAAATGAAATTTCGAGTTGCTGTATAAGCTTGACCACTTACCTCTGGGTCGAAGGTATTTCTAAAACGAAGGCAAGTGACACTTCCATTGACCAACATCACTGGTTTTTCTCCAGCTAATTTGTCATAAAGATTGATGCTGTTTCCGTCAAAGTCGTACAAAGTGAAATCAGGAACAGTGTCTCCAATTTGGTAACCGCCGGTCATGTCGCCGGTATCTCCGTAATATCCGAGAGGTGCAATTTGATCGTCGTTATTTGGTTGACCGTCCCAACCTAGGTCGGTTTGAGCATTGATAAAAAATGGACACAAAAGAAAGAATCCAAGATACTTCCAAGCAGGTATCACGGCGATGAATAATTGGTTTCTAAAAAGACTATACAGGTTTATTACTTCACAAGGTACTAGAATGTTCAACGTTTGTCCAAAGATGCTTTAGACTTAAATTGGATTGCTAGTTATTGCAAACGAGAGACTTAGCTCTATAAATGGGCTAAAAGCTCGACAAAACTTGATTGGAGGGGGGCTAACTCACAGATTCGCTTGGACGACCTCTGTGAGGTCCTACACCCTCTATTTTGGACTGGGCCCAAGCGTGGAAATCAAAGTACTCAAAGACAACACGTTCAAAAGGATCTTGCTTCAATTCATCCAAGTCAGTAAATAAATGTTGGTACAATTCAGCGTCTGATTCTTCTCTTCTTTTCTTGAGCAATGCATTGATAAATTGCAAGAACAAGGATTCAAACCGATAGACTTTGTTTCTTGTTTCGAGGTAGCGCTGCGTACTTCTCAAAGTGTATGGCAAGAGGCTCTTGTTTCCTAATTCAAGGTGAATGACAAGGTTGAATATTTGAGCCATGCAGTGCAAATCTTGAGTTGTATCTATTTCAATGTTATTGAGCAGCTCGTTAATCCATTTAAGTGCTTCATGAAGTTTGTCAGCGCCAAAGCAAAGAACCGCTATATTGAAAAAGAACCCGGCCTTCCTCACAGAACTTAGGTCATCAGCATATTTGAGCAGGCCTTCTTCAATTTTTGGGATTAACTCCAAGCCTTCTTCAAATCTACCACTGTGTGCATGCAAAGCCAACTCTGTACTTGTACTGATGGCAAAAATTTGCATTTCCAGGTGCTCGCTGTTTTTTTCGTCCAAAAGCTTGGGAAGTGATCGAAGCTTCTCAAGCAACATAAATCCTTCATCAACCTTGTCTATTTTACTGCTGACATGGATTGCATTTGTCAGGACACCCATATATATGCTTGGCTCTTCTTGAAAGAGGTGAGGGCTCTTTTCAATTAAGTTAAGATTGGCCTGTAAATAGGGGTAGCATTTTTTCAAATTACCAACTCCATAAAAATAGGCACTATAAAGATGATTGAGCAAATACTGATTTTCCGCAAGCATGCTTTCTTCAGTATTTTTCAAAACAACCTTGTCTACGATTCGCTTAAACTTATCCAAGTCCTTGTTAGATCTTGCCTTTCCTTTTACATATAAGTTATGGAATACCTTACTCTTGATGTTCCATAAATTATGATGGATGCTGAGCTTCTGAACAAGGTTTTCATCTTCACTTTGAATGCGCTTCAAGTCCCTTTTTCCAATCCCTTCATAGTTGTCTTTTTCAATCAGTCGTTTTTCCCACCTACCGATTTCAATTAGGGTTGTAATCTTTTGGTATTTCTCGGCAACCTTTCGGGCACTCCTTAACAACTTAAAAGCTTGGTCATAAAGTGATTTTTGATATAGGATCTCCACGCTATGAATTTGGCGTTTCAATTGAGCTTCCACTGAGCTATTGGAGTAATAGGCATCCATGCTCTTGAGGATGCTCTGGTAGAGTCTGCTTTTTGCAATGCTGAATCTTTTGATGAAAGCTTCTCCAGCAAACTTGCCCATTATCTTGGACTCGTCGTAAACGTCTTGTTTGTCTATTGCATCAAAAAGCCGCTGATAATTGTTTTCATCCCCTATGACATGTCTACTGGAAAACACTTTGAAATAGCGCTTTTCCGGCTTGCTCATAGATTTAATAAGAC
>CAZKMC010000226.1:0-4765 GCA_964553485.1 uncultured Comamonadaceae bacterium | reverse complement strand
TGATTCGTGGTGAAAACCGGATCCTAAACCGGAGCAATCATCTTTGACGCATCTCCATTTATTCCTTCATTCAAAAAGTCCAAAGCCAATTGATTGAAACGCTTGGGGCTTTCGATGTTGCACACGTGTCCGCAGCCCTCCATGATGACGAGGTGGACATTCTTTTGTACTTGCACAAATCTTTTGGCGGCTCCAAAGAACACATGATCTTGATCTCCCATCACTACGAGACTGATGTTTTCTACGGGACGATAAAAATAGCGCTTTAGTACTTTGAAAAACTGCTTGTACAGCCCCACCCATTTCAGGTATTCTTTGGGTGATAATTTGCGCGACTGCAATCTAAAAATTCTGCGAGAATGTGCGTGGTTTTTCCTTGGCAACACAATCCAACTGAACAAGTTGTACATCACCCGATATGGCATTACGTAGTTGAGTGCTTTGGCCGTGCGCATGAAGGTATTGAGTTTGACCGTGGCCTTGAAAACACCGCCGGCCATCACCATTCTATCTATCACATCTGGTCTGCGTACTTCAATTTGTTGAAGGATGATACTTCCCAGCGACAGCGACATAAAATGGGCTTTTTGGACACCCACATGTTCCAGCACGCGCATCACGTCATCTGTGATCACATCAAAGTCATATTCCTTGAACTCTGGTTCCAGGTTTTTTGATTTACCGTGGTCTCTTAAGTCCATCAAAAGCAGATTGAAATGCGGTGCGAAAGCCTTTACCTGATACTTCCAGGTTTCAATAGCTCCGCCGGCTCCATGAATGAAGACCAGCCAGGACTTGTCTGGCCCAACAAATTCAACCTGGTGATACAAGAGATTGTGCACGTACTTTTGGAATTAAAAGATTTGGCTAAAATACCGCTCTTTCTTCGATTCTACTCATTACAATTTATGCAAAGGTAGATTGGGTTTCGCATAACTCAAACGAAAGAGTTGATTGGCGGTGTGATACGCATCCAGACCAGAAACTGTGATGGTTCCCGCTTTGGCGATATCTAGAAATCCATCTTCTTCGAATACGCTTTCTGGAAACTTGACCCACATCACCTCTCCCACAAGGAAGCGACAAGCGTTCAATTTTACTTCCATGTCGTCTCTCAATGCAAGTCCGAGTGAAATTGCGGACTCCGCAACTGAAGGGGCATGAAATCCCGAATTGAATATTGGGGTGAGTCCGGTTTGATCAAATTCACTTTCGTCTTCGGCATAGCGGGCACTTGTTTGATGGGCCTGTTCTGCCATGGCTGCGTTGACATGGTTGAGCGTGTAAACACCTGTAGCGAGGATGTTTTCATAGCTGTGTCTGGAAACACTTGGCGGCCGCATCACCATCCCTAGCAATGGCGGATTGCTTCCAAGATGCACCACGGAACTCACTACAGACAAGTTGGTTTGTCCCTTCTCATTTGCTGTACCCAACAGGTTGAGCCCTTTGAATCCACTAAGGACATTGACGAAAGCAGCACGTTTCCGTTGCGGCATCTTTTCGATATCTGTTTTGTTCAAGATCACCTCACCACCCCTATTCCACCGTCTACGTGCAGTATTTGTCCTGTAACCCAAGACGCTTTTGGGCTCAGCAGATAACTCGCCGCCGAGGCGATGTCGTCAGCGCTTCCTACCCGTTTGAGTGGATGTCGGTCATTGGCGGATTCCATTTTCTTTTCGTTGTTCAACAAACCTTCCGCTAGGGATGTATTCGTTAAGGAAGGTGCCACACAATTGACTCTGATATCTGGGGCAAACTCCGCTGCCAATGCACGCGTCAATCCTTCAAGGGCTCCTTTTGCACCAGCAATGCTGGAGTGGAAGGACATTCCCGTTTGAACTGCCACTGTACTAAAGAGCACCACCGAGGCATTCTGGCCATTCTTCAAGAGTTTGAAGTTTTGCTGGATGTTTCTGAAGGCTCCTAGATAATTGACCCTGTAATCCTCCATCAGTTGATCCTCTTTGATACTTCTGAAAGGTTTGAGCGCAATGGTGCCGGGGCAATAAACTAGTCCGTCTAGCGCATCGCAATGTTCCTCGAAACTAATTGGTGTTTCCACAGCATCCCATGCAAATGACGTATAGTTGGTTTCAGAGGGCTTCTCTGTTCGGCTAACGCCTAAGACTTCATGTCCCTCCGCTAGAAGTTGCTTTCTCAATGCTAGACCAATTCCTCGGCTATCTCCAATGATGGCTATGCGGCTCATTTGTTTTTGAGTTTTAGGAGTTGCTCTTCAAGTTCCGCAGCTTTGGCGGTAAGCGCATCAGACTTTGTACGATCGATCTTGCTCATTTGAAAAGCCTCTTCCAGAAGCTTCTTGTGTTGTTTTTCCAGTTTCTTGACTGGATCAGTGCTAAATAGTCCCATAAACATATAACCACTAAAATGCTGTTTCTGTTCGATATGATTTGAAAGAAACATTTGTCCGTGAAAACTGTCTTCTTGTTATGAAAACAAGAGCAGATTGGTTAGAAGAATTAAGGCCTTTGACACAGGAAGCACTGGACCGCGAGGAACAGGAATTCGAAACCATGTGTTTGTATCCTTTGGTTCAATTTCAAGAATCTTACATCATTCAGTTTTTGGCTAAGTCCGCAGCGAATGCAGACCCATTGTACGGAATTATCAAACCCTTGGAAAAGATCAGGGTCATCAAGAAGGTCATGGAAAACAAAGCCGCTGTCCGGAACCAGGTTTTGGGCATGGTGTTGGGCCTCATGCGAAATGAGGAGATGGCTTTTTTCGATCGTCAGCCTGAAAAATTCAGCAAATCAGTGCTTCGGCATTTGTTAGAGAGAATGCGAGGGAATCATTATTTGTTGGGATGAGGCGAGGTGATGGGTTATGGGTAAATGTTTATGGGTTAAGGGTTATGAGGGCTCACAATGGAAAATGGAAAATGGAAACAGAAATAGAAATAGAAATAGAAAATTATGGCGTACTGCGTTAATCATGATCAAAGATGAAAAAGCCGCGTGGGGTGGATGATCAAATTCGGTAATAATGTTCTTCCATGGTAGTTGGGAGCATGTAGGGTTGATGCTGGACGAGAACATAATATTTGGTAGAATGTCGGTAGATTTGGCGGAACCCTGCTTCGAACACGAAGCAATATTTTTCGCCTTTTTGATTGAACCATTGGTGGGTGAAAAAATGAGGGTTGAATCCAAGCGTTTCCAATTTAGCTGCTCGGATCGTGGTGGTTCCTTCACGGTTGAATTGCAACAGAATTTTCCGATTGTTTTTTAGGTATTTGCCGATTTGTTGATAGAAGCTTGTAGCATTCTGTTTTGAATGTTTATGATGAAACGCGGCTTTGCAGTGGACATCACAGAACTTTTTATCTGCTCTACCCACTATTTCCGCACCACATTCGGGGCATTTTTTGGTTGGCCGTTTTATATCTGACATCACGCTTTTCTTAACTGTAATTTTATTCGAATACTATGCGTATAATTTACGTATACCCTACGGTTAAGACAATTCGTTGGTGTATTATGACCGCACGAATATAAAGTCGAGGATGTCGAAACAAGGTCATATTACGCTCAAGCATGTAATGCTGAAAGATCAGAAGTGCATTGGCATGGTTCATTTGCTGGATGGTCGGATTTCCAAGCTCATGGAAACATTGCCAGATAGGGAGTGGAGCGAGGAATTTAGGTTTAGCTACGTGCCTAATTCCAAGCGTCACCTGACGGCTATTTTCGATGCTTTCCGGGGAGTAGCCTGGGTGAACACCAATCAGTTCTTCAAATCTGGAAACCCGGATCCCTCCAACCCCGCCCCAGACATCTCCTGGGCCAACAAGCGCAAGCTAGCTGATGGCTATATTGTTTGTCCCGAAGCCTACCTACAAAAGCTTCTTTTGCGCAAATACAGCCAGAATACTATTCGGGCCTATGTTTCCTATTTCGAAGCATTCCTGAATCATTACAAGCAGCCGGATCCCATGAAATTGAACGAGATGGACATCCGCAATTATCTTGGGCTATTGATCAAGGAATCAAAATCGAATTCCACCATTAATCAGGTAGTGAATGCCATCAAGTTTCATTATGAGATCGTGGAGGGCATGCCCAACCGGTTCTACGAATTGGAACGTCCCCGCACGGAGCATCGTTTACCCAAAGTACTGGCCAAAGAGGAAATTGCGGGTATGATTAAGCATGCGGGTAACATCAAGCACAAGGTCATCATCAGTTTACTTTACGGTTCTGGCTTACGCCGAGGAGAGTTACTCAACTTGAAAATTGAAGACATTGATTCCAAAAGGATGTTGGTACATGT
The DNA here is from genome assembly GCA_964553485.1 of uncultured Comamonadaceae bacterium. Classification (GTDB taxonomy): domain Bacteria; phylum Bacteroidota; class Bacteroidia; order Flavobacteriales_D; family Sanyastnellaceae; genus CAZKMC01. The sequence continues at coordinate 466 of CAZKMC010000226.1, read as the reverse complement.
GAAGGGTGCCAAAGGAAACAAGGACCGTCAGACCATCTTGAGTCATAAAGTCCTCGAAGACCTTCGACTGTATTACAAAGAATGGCGTCCCAACTTGTATTTATTCGAAGGTCCCGGAAGAGCTCAATACTCGGCGGGCAGTGTGTTGAAGGTAGTAAAACGCGCAGCCAAAAAAGCCGGTATTCGGAAAAACGTCGCCCCCCACATGCTACGTCATAGTTTTGCTACTCATTTATTGGAAGCTGGCACAGATGTCCGGTACATTCAGTCATTGCTGGGGCATAATAGTTCAAGAACTACTGAGATCTATACACAAGTAGCGACTACACACTTGCAGACGATCGTGAGTCCATTTGATTCTTTGTAATCATCCCCTATATTGCATGTATAAACCATACGAGCTATACTCGTACGTTGTGTGCAATCTCTCTTGGCTTTAGGACATCTGAACATCTTTCTGGTAATC
>CAZKMC010000225.1:4060-4799 GCA_964553485.1 uncultured Comamonadaceae bacterium | reverse complement strand
CTTAATTTTATCCAAAATTGACAACATGAGAATCTTCCTTTTTTGTTTAGCTACACTGGTGTTATCTCCAATCTATGCGCAATCTGGTGCAGATCCAGGAGATGAGGCTACAGTATTATGGAACCGACTTTTAAAGCAATATGTCGCTACCAACGGAATGGTGGACTATACCGCTTGGAAAATAGATCCTTTGATGGACAAAACCTTGGAACTGTTCAGTAATCAAAACCCAAACTCCTCTTGGTCTGATAATGAAGTGAAGGCATTTTGGATAAATGTCTACAATGCCTTCACAGTCAAATTGATACTCGATAATTATCCGTTGAAATCTATCAATGACCTTGACAAGCCATGGGATACCATATTCATTACTGTAAGTGGCAAAAGATATAGCCTCAATGATATCGAACATGAAATTCTGCGCAAAAGGTTCAAAGACCCGAGAATTCACTTTGCGGTGAATTGTGCAAGTTTTAGTTGCCCTAAGTTGCTCAACGCCGCATATGTGGCAGAGAAACTGGATGCGCAGTTAAGCCAACAAGCTAAAGAGTTTGTAAATGATAAATCTAGAAATCTAATCAGCCCTAATCAGGTTAAGATTTCTAAATTGTTCGACTGGTATAAGAGTGATTTTACCACCAGAGGCAATGTGATAGACTATTTGAACAAATACGCTTCTGTCAAAATCGCATCGAATGCGGAACTATCTTACATGGATTATGACTGGAGTCTCAATAAC
>CAZKMC010000225.1:2062-4050 GCA_964553485.1 uncultured Comamonadaceae bacterium | reverse complement strand
GTTTTTTGATTGGTACGGGGAAGTCTTCAAAGAAGGCGCATTATCTGCTCGGGAAAAATCTCTTATAGCATTGGCTGTTTCTCATACGGTTCAATGTCCCTATTGCATTGATGCTTACACAAAAGATGCGCTGCAAAGAGGCATTGAAAAAAATGAAATGATGGAAGCCGTGCATGTTGCAGGGGCTATTCGCGGAGGAGCCACCATGGTGCATGCCGTTCAAATGATGAACATAGTGGACAAGCTATCCATGTAAGCTAAAGACCTGACTATGACAACTAAATCCTTATTAGCAAGGAAAGATGATTTGTCCGCCACGGATAACCAACTGAAAATCTTGAATGGCGGCGATTTCTCAAATGGCACCTTACCAAGATTTGCAGACAAGATTGCACAGATTGGGCATTTGCCATTGAAACCCACTGAAATGGAGATATTTCAGATCAACCTTGGCTACATGTGCAACCAGGTTTGTTCACATTGTCATGTAGACGCAGGTCCAGATAGAAAAGAAATTATGACCCGAGAAACGATGTCGCTTTGCCTGGAGGTCCTTAAAAAAACGAAAGTACATACCCTTGACTTGACCGGGGGAGCACCAGAAATGAATCCGGATTTTCGATGGTTCATAGAAGAAGCTGCCAAAATTGGAATCAAAGACATTATTGTCAGGTCTAACCTGACCATCATCAGAGCAAACAAGAAGTATTATGACTTGCCTGAGTTTTTCAAAAAGCATGGTATTCATGTCATTTCTTCGTTGCCCTATTACAAGAGAGGAAAAACTGACAAACAACGTGGTGACGGTGTTTTTGATAAGTCAATCAAAGCCCTCCAAATGTTGAACGAAGCCGGATATGCTATTCCAGGAACAGGCTTAAAACTCGACCTCGTGTACAACCCCGCCGGGGCATATTTACCAGGAGATCAAGCAGCTTTAGAAAAGGATTTTAAAGATGCCTTACTAGAAGACTTTGGAATCACTTTCAATCAGCTTTTTGCAATTACCAATCTACCAATCAGTAGATTCCTCGAATATCTTATAGCTTCTGGCAATTTTGAAGATTATATGGAAAGCCTTGTAGAGGCTTACAACCCAGCCGCAGTAGAAGGTGTTATGTGCAGAAATACAATTAGTGTGAGCTGGGATGGCTACCTCTATGACTGTGATTTCAACCAAATGTTGGATTTGAAAGTCGCTGCAAAAGGGCAACATCTGAAAGACTTCAACTTGAAGTCTCTGGAAAAACGAGAGATCATTGTATCTCAGCATTGTTATGGTTGCACTGCAGGTGCAGGATCAAGTTGTCAGGGGGCCACGGTATGAAAAAGTCAATAATCATACTTAGTGTGTTGCAAATCAGCTTGTTCGGTTGTGGTCAAGAGAAAGACTTCAATCAGATGGTAGATAAACTTTTAAGTCATTCTGTCACAGAAATTAGTGTGGATTCAGCTATGAATTTAACCAATGCCATATTCCTTGATGCCAGAGCGTATAGAGAATATGAGGTCTCCAGAATTCCCAATGCTTTGTGGATTGGCTACAAAGAATTTGAACCAGGACATGTTGGCCAGATTGATCTGGACGCCACTGTAATTGTCTATTGTTCAGTGGGCTATCGCAGTGAGAAGATCACAGAAGAACTAGAGGAACTAGGCTTTACGAATGTATCCAATCTTTATGGAGGAATCTTCGATTGGGTAAATCAAGGCCAGCAAATTGTAAATGACAAAGGTCCTACAAACCAAGTTCATGGTTATAACAAGAAGTGGGGACAATGGGTCAAGGTGGGAGAAAAAGTCTACGAATGACGATCACTTCTCACAAGAATCTACTTGTACTTGCGAAAAGACCTTCTCTTGGGAAAGCAAAAACACGCTTGGCCTCAAGTCTTGGAAATGAAAATGCCCTTGAAATCTATAAATTGCTACTAAATAGGACGGTACAACTAGCAGATAATGTAAGTTTTAAGAGTTTTTTTTGCCTT
>CAZKMC010000225.1:580-2052 GCA_964553485.1 uncultured Comamonadaceae bacterium | reverse complement strand
TTCATTCTGCCAAGTCAATTTACTGTTTTCGAACAATGCAAAGGTGATTTGGGCCTGCGTATGGAAAAAGCCTTCGAACATGTTTTCAAAAATACAAATGGACCTGTTGTAATGATAGGCTCCGATTGTCATGACCTGAAAGAGGAACATTTGATTGCGGCTTTCGAAGCACTTGAAAACCACGACTATGTTTTTGGTCCTAGTGAAGATGGTGGTTACTATTTGATAGGGATGAATGCTTTCCGCACAGAAACCTTAAGAGAAATGCCTTGGAGTACTGAAATCTTGCTCAAAGTCACTTTGTCAAAAGTGAAATCCCAAAGTCTTTCGTTTAAGTTGCTTGACGTTCTGAATGACATTGATACTTTTGCTGACCTAAAGAGCTCAAGCTTGTGGGATAATCTGCCCATACACTTAAAAACGAATAATTAAAGACGATGCCTACAATGATCAATCTCCATCAAACACTTGACTTCCTAAAATCAAAAGGAATTGAATCAGCGGAAATAGGAATTGTACTAGGCACTGGCTTGGGCAATCTTGCCACTCGAATTGAAGCCGAAATTGAAATCAGCTACAACGTGATTCCTAATTTTCCAGTGGCTACAGTGGAGCATCACTTTGGGAAATTGATTTATGGAACTTTAGGAGGAAAAAAGGTGATTGCGCTCCAAGGGAGATACCACTACTACGAAGGCTATTCGATGGAACAGATAGTTTTCCCAGTACGTGTGATGAAAATGTTGGGTGTTCAAAAAATGCTCCTTTCAAATGCGGCTGGTGCTGTCAATCTTGAGATGAAAAAAGGCTCTTTGATGCTAATCGATGATCACATCAATCTACAACCGGAAAATCCTTTAAGAGGTTCAAATCTAGACGCTTTAGGCAATCGTTTTCCTGACATGAGTGCTCCATATGATCATACAATGAATCAAACCATGGTGGGGATTGCGAAAGAGCTAAATATTGCTCTCAATGTTGGCGTGTATGCAAGTGTTCAAGGCCCAAACCTGGAAACTAGAGCAGAATATCGTTTCCTAAAATTAATCGGAGCAGATGCCGTTGGAATGTCTACTGTCCCTGAGGTAATCGCTTGTAATCACATGGGTGTGCCTTGTGCAGCGGTGTCAGTTATCACGGACGAGTGTAATCCTGATGACCTGAAACCAGTTGATATTCAGGATATTATCAGTATTGCCAAAGAAGCAGAGTTGCTTCTTTCAGATCTTTTCGAACAGTTGATTGCAAGGTTATAAACCTTTTTACTCGCTTACTTCAATGTGTAGGTTGTCATAGGCTGCACATTTCTCCTTGTTGCGACAACTTTGCAAAGCAATCATAGCGAATGCTAGGAACAATAAAACAATACTGGCTTTTTTCATGATTGGAAGTTACACTTAGTTGTAAAATTTTCAAAACAATGTTGAATTGATTGTCCACAAACTAACGTTCCCCATCTATAAAACGCAATA
>CAZKMC010000225.1:0-570 GCA_964553485.1 uncultured Comamonadaceae bacterium | reverse complement strand
TTCAGATTTTCGCAAGATAATTGTGAAAATATCAGACCATGGCGAAAAAATGTATGAACTGCGATAACCCAATTCAGGGGAGAAGCGACAAGAAGTTTTGCGACGATCTATGCAGGAGTAATTTCAACCATGAACACAGAAAGGCTCACTATCAAAGAGTCAAAGAAGTGAATTCCATATTGGCAAGAAATAGGAAATTACTCTTGTTGTTTGCACAACAATGTGCAGACGTGCTTACAATAGACATTGAGTCACTTGAAGCAAAAGGTTTCAATTCAAAATTTTTCACACATCTTCGGAAACAGGCTGATGGAGAAATTGTCTATATGTGCTATGATACTGGATATGTGAAAGAAGAAGATCCGGGATGGGTAAGAATCGTCCCAAAAAAATCATCTCCTTTTTGATCTGCTCACAAACTTTTTCTTTCTGGACTGAGGCTTTTTCTTGTCGTGAAATGCTCCCTTGAAATTTGGGTCTTCCTTTCTTTTTTGTCGATCCACTTCCATGGCCTGTTCCTGCCTCTCTTCTATCGTAGTCTTGGCTATTTCTATTGCGTCGGGTAATTCG
>CAZKMC010000224.1:3236-4800 GCA_964553485.1 uncultured Comamonadaceae bacterium | reverse complement strand
AAGTGTCAAAAGCGACAATGCCTTTATCTATGGATTGCCGTTTTCAAATGAACGTGTGATTAGAGGTGAAATTCCTGTGAACAGGAGGGGGTTTGCAATCAAAGGAGCTATGCCGAACCCCGCTAATTGGTTGTCAAATAGGATGATGGAGGCTCTTCGGGATAAGGGCTTTTTGATTTTCGGAGAAGCCAAGTCCACAACAGAATTTTCTGAAGGATCCGTTGAAACGGTATTGGCCACTATTCAATCACCACGGCTCAGCGAATTGGTCAAGTTTGTCCTAAGTAAAAGTGACAACCTATATGCTAATATATTATTGAAACACATTGGTCTGGAACAAAAAGGAACGGGATCTTATGAGACTGGCGCATTTTCCGTAATTGAATTTTGGCAAGCAAAGGGTTTTGATGTGGAAGGATGGAATCTGGTGGATGGGAGTGGACTCTCTAGGCTAAATAGCATTTCAGCACACCAGCTTACCAAAATAATTGGCAGCGTGACAGGGTCTACAGAGAGCATATTGGAAAGTGGACTTTCAGCAGTTTCTGGTAATCCTTCTGTCATGGCCAAGAGCGGATACATAGGAGGTGTGCGAGCATATTGTGGCTTGTTAACCTTGTCTGATGGTAGGAAAGCCTATTTCACGATCATGGCAAACCACCATGCTGGAAGCCCCACTGAAGCAAGGGTTGCTATCCAAAATTTTCTCAAAGCACTTAGCTAAAAGAACGTGCATCATCTCATTTTCAAAAGTAGTTGAACATTCATGTTAAGTCATGTTTGTTTCAAATCTTGATGTACATTTGTGGCGCAAATGGTTTTTGCTTGAAAAAGCAGAATGAAAAGGGAATTCGGTGAAAAACCGAGACTGTGCCCGCAGCTGTAAGCGTTGTAAGTCTTAACAATCTCGCCACTGTCATTTATGATGGGAAGGCGTTAAGACAGACGTAAGTCAGAAGACCTGCCATTGCCTTGGAAGTGAATTGGAGTTCGGCGCAAACCTCCACCACCACATGAAATTGTCATTCATTATATCAGCTCTTTTGAGCATGGTGTGTCTTTGCGGTTTATCGCAAGATACTACGCTTGTTCGTTTAGATGAGGCGCTAGTAAGTGCCCAGAAACCAAGTCGTGTTTTTGAAAGGACCTACCCGGATTCCTTGCAATTGATGAATCCAAAAAGTGGAAGCCTTGCGGATTTACTAGCGCAAACTGGCGGATGGAACTTGCGGTCCTATGGGGCAACAGGCACCTTGGTTACTGCCTCTGAACAAGGCTTACTTCCTGATCATGTAACTGTCTATTGGCAGGGAGTTCCGTTAAATTCACCTTCGCTAGGACTATTGGATTTAAGTCAAATTCCTGTGGTGCTGTTTGATCATGTCTCAACCCAATCACAACCCATTCCGTCGGCTAGTCCAGTTCAATCTATTGGTCCCACAATTGAGCTGGATGCAGATTCCAAAATGCAACAAAACCTGTCGCTTGGAACATCCTTGAATAGCATTTCAAATGCCACTTACTGGGGAGTTGCCAATTACCGATTGGGGAATTTTCAATTGAG
>CAZKMC010000224.1:0-3226 GCA_964553485.1 uncultured Comamonadaceae bacterium | reverse complement strand
CAATTGAGCTCCAAGCTTGTTCATCGCGCTGCGCGCAACGAATTCAAATATATAGACCCCTTCAAATACGGCAATCCATTATTGAGTGCTGGGCATAACAATCACTCTTTGACGGCATGGATGCAAAATGCGCACTGGCAGATTTCGCGGAATCGTTTGCTGAAAGTGGGAGCGTGGCTCCAAGGAAGCGAAGTGATGCTTCCTCAAAACCTCGGTAGTTATGGGAGTAGCTATGGCGAGCAGCAAGACAGTTCAATGCGCTTTGTGGCTACCTATCAAGCCAAAACCGGGCGATTTAATTGGTTGTTGAAATCCGCATATATAGTTGAAAAACAACATTTTACAGACAAACAGTCTGAAGATGCTCCTTTATCAATAGACTCGCGGATTTTGACGAAAAGAATGTTGGTTGAGGGAGCATTGACAAGGTATTTCGGAACTCTCAAACTGGCGGTGAAGCCCATTGTGCAGAAAGATGCTGCTGAGTCAAATTATTATAAAAATCGCTCAGCCAACCAATTGCAGGTGTCCACAGCGCTAGAAGCCATTTGGTTTAAAAAGTCATGGAATATCCGCATGATGGCTCGACATGATTTTGCTCAGAAGAACGCTCTGCCTGTGGTTCATCTGGCTTTTCAAAAGAGCCTAAATGATCTCGTCAAACTTGAGCTTGGTGGCATGCACATCTACCGCATTCCAGATTTGAATGAACGGTTTTGGATTCCCGGGGGCTCTCCTGATCTGCAAGCAGAGGATGGCCTAAAAGCCTTTGTTAGAGTCGAGAGTTATTCAAAATACAGGACATTTTCCGCGGTGGCTGAGGGTTTTGCACATCATATGAACCAAATGATTCAGTGGGTTCCAGAAGGATCTGTATATCATGCTGTTAACACAGGAGAAGTTTCGGTAGTTGGGGGTGTTCTAGATCTTGAAAAGAAGGTCTTTTGGCCTTCCGGCCGAGGAAGTTTGTTTGCCCACCTAAAGGGCGAGCACTTCAGTCAAATACCCTTCTACTTTCCTACGAACGCTCCAAGTTGGACCGCCCGTGGAAATTTGGGAATCCGATGCCAGCAAGGAGCTTTTGGTTTTACGACACAGGTGAGAGGGAATATCAATCAATGGAATCCGGGTGTCCCGTTATACACCGATCGAAGGGTCAACCTAATGCACGATGCTACCATAGAATGCAATCCTCTGAAAACTTTACACCAGTTGAATCTTCAGTTCTCCATCCAAAACATTTGGAATTCAACTGATTGGACGGCAGTATATCCAATTCCGGGACGCATACTTTCTGTTCAGGTTGAATGGGAAATAGCATATCAAAAAAACTCACATAAAACTAATTAAGTAAATGAAAATCAACTACTTATTCCTCGCTTCAGCTTTAGTTATTTCTTTGTTCTCCTGCAAAAAAGATGAACCTCTTTCTGATGCCGACCAAGATCTCGGTTCCACATATGAGCATGGTAAGCTCATAAGCTGTGAAGGTTCATTTGGAAACAACAATGCTTCAGTTTCATGGATTGGTTCTGCAGAGGGACATGTCAACAATGTTTTCCAGGCTTCTAATGGCTTTGGACTGGGTGATATATTGCAATCAATTAGTGTGATAGGTGATGAAGCTTTTTTGGTTGTGAACAACAGCCAAAAAGTAGAAGTAGTCGATTTGACAAAATTTGAAATTGTGGGGACTATAACAGGCATAGATTATCCTAGATTCATGATTCCGGTATCAGACAATCAGGCATATTTGACCAATGGCAGCATAGCTGGAGCAGTGTATGTAGTTGATTTGAGCACGCTTGAAGTTTTAGGGTCTATTCCGGTAGGGAATGGTCCTGAAATGATGGTAATGGTGGATGACCAGGTATTTGTGGCCAATAGTGGTGGTTGGGACTACGACAATACTCTAAGCGTAATTGATGTTTATTCTCAAACCGTTGTTGGTTCAGTAGAAGTGGGTGATCGTCCTACTTCTATCATCGAAGACAATGATGGCATGTTGTGGGTGATGTGTTCTGGAGATGTATATTATGATGAGAACTGGACCATCTCAGACGAGACACAGGCCCAATTGATAAAAGTGAACCCAGCTTCCTTGGAAGTCGTTTTAACAGTAAATATTGGAGAAATTGGAGACCATCCATCCGAGATTTGTTTTGACAAGGTAAACAATCGTGTCCTAGTTGCATTTGACGGAATAAGGAGTGTGGATGCAGAAGGAAATCTATCTCAGTTCACATCACTTGATTGTTCAAGTATTTTGGTGGATGATATCAGTGGAGATGTTTTTGCCACCTCTGTATCTGATTTTGTAAACCCATCAACTGTATTCCACTTGAGTTCAGCAGGTGAGTTGCTTGCTGAAATAAGCGTCGGAATAGGGGCCAATCAAATTGTGCAATATTGACCTTACTTTTGGGTTTCTTTTTAGAGTTCAAAACAGGTATATAATGCCGAAATTTCTGATTACCACTGTCTTTTTGTTTTTTAGTTTCCAACTGGCTCAGGCTCAGGGGTACCCTTCGTTACTCTGGGAAATCAAAAAAGACAATCAACCACTTGGTTACCTTTTTGGAACCATGCACAGCGGAGACAGTGCTGTTTTTGCCCAATTGGAGGGTCTCATGCCTTATCTCAAACAATGCGTGGTGTTTTCCGGAGAATTGGACTTTGATGAATCCATGTCTCAAGAGCTGCTTGGACAAATCAGTTTGTTTATGACAGACACCACCTTGAAAGATTTGTATTCTCCAGAGGACTATGCTTTTGTAACGAAAGAGTTATCGGAGAAATGGCCTGCAGAGTCTATGATGTCTGAAACGATTATGCCATTCTGGACCTCTACTTTTCTTACGGTTGACTTTGAGACTGAATCAATGAATCAAGCGCTGGACATTGTTCTACAGGAAAGAGCAGTGGAACTGGGAATGGCAATTTTACCATTGGAAACAGCTATTGAGCAAATGCGTTCCATTGAATCAATTCCACTGCGGATTCAAGCGGACATGCTGTTGGATTTGATAAAGAATTTTGAACTTCAACAAGACCTCATGCTTACTTTACCTGAACTCTACGGGAAGCAAGACTTACAGGCCCTTCATGACCTTTATAGCGAAGATGAATTCCCGATGGTGATGCATGAAGCTCTGATTACAAATCGGAATATTTTGATGGCTGACAGACTCGAGACGCTTATAACTGAAACGCCTAAAGTGTTCTG
>CAZKMC010000223.1:0-4854 GCA_964553485.1 uncultured Comamonadaceae bacterium | reverse complement strand
GAAACCAAAAATGAAAAGTAAAAAAGTGTGTAACCTCTTATTTGCTGGCCAATTGACAACTCCAGGACCAGGAGTCCCTCCTAGCTTAATTTCCGGTCAAGTTGCTGCAGAAGAAACACATAAAATTCTGCAGAGTACCTTATTAGAACCTGCTTAACCAAGGAATAAAACTTTGAGATGAAATCACTCTACGACAAAGTCTGCATGGATTGCAGCATCAACACTACCAAAACCTACAGCACTTCATTCTCGCTAGGTATACGCTTCTTGGCTAAACAATTTCAAGAGCCTATTTACGCTTTGTATGGTTTTGTGCGTTTTGCAGATGAAATAGTAGATTCTTTCCATGATTACAACAAAAGAGAACTCTTCCAACAATTCAAAATTGACACTTATAGAGCAATTGAAGACCGGATCAGTTTAAACCCAATCTTAAATAGTTTTCAGCATACCTATCACTCATTTGGTATCGAGAAAGAGCATGTGGACACTTTTCTCAAGAGCATGGAAATGGATTTAAACCATAATGAATATGACCGTGCAGGTTATGAAGAATACATTCTAGGTTCGGCAGAAGTTGTTGGCCTCATGTGCTTGAAGATCTTTTCAAATGAGGACGAAGAATTGTGTCAAAGACTTTATCCATACGCACAAAAATTAGGAGCCGCTTTCCAGAAAATTAATTTCCTTAGAGATCTTCACGAAGACTACAAAGTATTGGGCAGAGCCTATTTCCCCGGACTCAAAGTTGAAGAATTTGATGAACAAACGAAAAAGCGTATAGAGGCTGAAATTGAAAGTGATTTTGCAGAAGCCTACAAAGGAATAATTCAACTCCCTAAAGATTCTCGATTTGGAGTGTATGTAGCTTATGTCTATTATTTCAGGCTCTTTACTAAAATAAAAAAGCTTCCCAGCCATAGAATTCTACAAGAACGAATCCGTATCCCCAATCAAATAAAACTTACACTTTTCGTGGGTTCTTATGTCCGACATAGTTTCAATATGATTTAATGAAGTTTCTTGTCTTAATAATATTAATTAGTTGTTTTTCAAACGGGTATACACAGGAAGAAGAAGGTCTCGATCTGTTCCTAGCGGCAAATTCTGAAATTGAAATTCAACACTTTTTAAATTTCGTTCAAGAACTAGATAGTTCAAACCAATGTGGATTAGCTTTGCATGGCACTGCGCTTGCTATGTCGGCATCTTTTGGATACAATCCGATTACAAAATTGAATCGCTTTAGCCAAGGAAAAAAATTGATTGAATCTGGAATATCTCAAAGTAGTTTCAATCCTTGTCCCCACTTCTGTCGATTGGCCGTTCAGTCTCAATCTCCAGGTTTTTTAGATTACGATGAACACATCGAAAGCGATGCAGTTATAGTGACAGAGGCATTGAGTAATGGATGGTTATTGGATCAGCGAGATACGCGTAAGGGGTTAATTGAATTTATGATCAATGAAACTCAAATTAGTGCTGGTTTAAAAGCTAAATTGGAAAAACTATGAGCCAAATGGAAGAAGTTATTTTGGTGAATAAATCCGATGAAGTACTCGGTTATATGGAGAAAATGGAAGCGCATAAGCGCGGACTCCTCCATCGTGCATTTTCCGTTTTCATTTTCAACAACAACGGTGAGCTCCTCATGCAGAAAAGAGCTTCAGACAAATACCACAGTGGTGGATTGTGGACAAATACCTGTTGCAGTCATCCTAGAAAACATGAGTCTTTATCAACAGCAGCTCAAAGAAGACTCAAGGAAGAAATGGGGATGGAAGTATCGCTTTCGCCTAAATTTCACTTCATTTATAAAAGCTCTTTAGATCAAGGGTTGATAGAACATGAGCTGGATCATGTGTTTTTTGGGAATTCTGACCAGACACCAGTCCTGAACAAAGCAGAGGCTGAAGATTGGAAATACATGACGATTAAGGATCTTCAAGAGGATCTTTCTGAGTGCCCGGAACATTATACCGCATGGTTCAAGATTTGTTTTGACGAGGTAGTTTCTAAAGTGCCCTCTCTGTAAACAACAAAATCCAAGACGATGGAGATTTATGTTGACAGAATTATTAAATATATTCTCAATGGCCTGATAGGCTTATTAAATTTGTAAAAGTGAGCATACTCGTGAACATATTCTTGATAGTTGGCACATTCTTCTTCATGGAATTCATGGCCTGGTTTACGCATAAATACATCATGCATGGATTGATGTGGTATTTCCACAAAGACCACCATCAGCACGAGCCTGGTTTCTTTGAAAAAAATGACGTGTTCTTTTTGATTTTTGCGATCCCAAGTTTTTTGTGCATTCTTTTCGGCGCTATCAATGCCTACGACTTCAGATTTTATATTGGACTTGGAATAGCACTCTACGGTCTTTGTTACTTCTTGGTGCATGATGTTTTCATTCACCAGCGATTTAAGTGGTTGAAACAATCTAATCATCCATACCTAAAGGCTCTGAGAAAAGCCCACAAGGTGCATCACAAACATCTTGGAAAAGAAGAAGGCGAGTGTTTTGGAATGCTTGTAGTTCCTTTTAAATTCATGAATGAAGCGAAAAAATTCAAAAGAAATCAAACGGCAAAAAGCTCCTAAATTATGGAGTCGTTCTACTATCTGCTCATCAACCTTGGATGTATTGCACTTCCATTCGCTTTTAGTTTTGATAGCAAAGTAAACTTTGCGTCTACCTGGAAGGCATTCTTGCCTGCTTGTTTCATCACCCTAACCGGATTCGTAATTTGGGATGTGGCTTTTACAGATTTAGGGATATGGGGATTTAATCCAGAGTACTTAATAGGCATTGACCTTCTCAACTTACCAATCGAGGAATGGATGTTCTTTTTCTGTATTCCTTATGCGTGCGCATTTACTTATGCTTCAGTCAAAGTATACGGTCCAAAAAATCCATTTCAATCTTCTTGGAAAGCAATTGCTTATGTGCTTTTGTCTATCTGTGTTTTCCTTGCGTTAATGAATTTCAATAATCTATACACAGCCTACACTTGTTTGTTGACGGCTCTGTTTCTCGGTTTTCACATCACAATTATTCGAAGGCCATATTTTGGGAGGCTTCTATTGACCTATCTTTTTCTAATTGTTCCTTTTTTAATCTCAAACGGCCTACTCACTGGCCTTTGTTTTTGGGAATACCCCGTTTTCAATTGGCAGGTCAATGACGTAGCTGATCAAATTGTTTGGTACAACAACAATGAAAACTTAGGACTCCGGATTTTTTCGGTTCCTGTAGAGGATTTTATTTACGGATTCTTGCTCATCTCCATGAACATAACGCTTTATGAGTACTTTTTAAAGCGTCAATACCACAAAGCGGCTTCAATTGCATGATGGTCCGAAAACTTTTGAGGTAAAACCTTTAACTGCCCCGCCCGCATCTCTGGAGAATGCAAGATGTAATCAATTCTGAACGACGGAAAGTCACCCACATAAGTACTGCCGGTTCCCCTTCCGCACTCCACAAAACTATCCGTCAAGTCATGACTTAAAGTGGTGTATGCATACGAAATTGGCGTGTCATTGAAATCTCCACAAACAATAACTTTATGCGGACTGTTGGATATTTCGGCAGCAACCTTTTCAGCTTGATTAGCTCTTTTCTCAAAGGCCAATTGTAATTTCGATGCCATCCGCTTCACACCACTTATACTCAACTCTGTCTTTAACTCTGAATAATCCTCTGGTTGAAACCGAATAGACGCAAGATGTGCGTTGAACACTCTAAAAGTATCAACACCTAATTCGATATCACTATAAATACAAAAGTTGTTGTCATCAGATTCAAAAGGAATTTCACCCTTTTGGATTATCGGATATTTAGATAGTGTGACCACCCCAAAATACTGCTCACCATTCATTTTGTGAGTATACCTTTCCTGAAAATATGGCGTTGGCAAGACTTGTAGCAAGGTATCTCTAGTCTCAAAAATTCCCTTTCTATTCGTGTGATAGAATTCTTGAAAACAGAAAATATCTACGTCTCTGGTTTGAAGCAAACTAATAATACTATCTCTTGTCTTACTCCCTTCAGACCAATTGTAAAGGTCAAACAGACGTACGTTATAGCTCATCACATTGATGCTTTTTTCATATTTGGACACCTCAGTCGAATTGAATGGAGGCTGAACAAAACGATTGATCAATGGCCAGGAAAGTAGCAATACAAGTAAAGGGATGATGGCTTGGCTAAGACGGATAGACAACCTTCGAATCAATGAAATAACTGTCCCTAAAAGGAAGAAGGGAAAGGCCAAACCAAAAAAAGGTAACCAGGAATACTCAAGAGGTGAAACAACACTCGCCAATACAGATAATATCATCCCTGCCCAGCAAATAAGCTCTAATGTACTCAGGATAAACACGAACAAACTCTTGAGCGCTTTCATCCTCTAAGACCCTCGATTAAAGCTGTCTAAAAACTGTTTCTCTGATTGAGTCAAACTATCATAACCTCCCTTGGAAATTTTATCTAAAATTTGATCCATCCGTTTTTGCCTGGCCAATTTTTCAGCATTGAATTCAGCGTCACTTTTAGTTTTGGAAGGTGATTTCACAACTCGCATCTTTGGGCCTTTAACACCTCTCAATTTATTGACCAACCAATCAAGAAACTTCTCGAACCAAGCACCGATATCTCTCCCTTGTCTAATTTGAGAAAACAACAAAAAACCGAACAATGCACCTCCTAAGTGACCCAAATGTCCTCCCGTATTTGACCCAGACCCAAGACTTACATAATCAATAACCACATAGACAATTGCCAAATACTTCAACTTAACCGGACCTATCAAAATCAGTCTAATCTCTTGGTCAGGAAAATAG
>CAZKMC010000222.1:0-4899 GCA_964553485.1 uncultured Comamonadaceae bacterium | reverse complement strand
CTCCACTGATCATTTCGAAAACTGGACAGACGTAGACAACATTCCAAACACACAATTCTACCGCATTGCGCTCAATCCGCACAACCCGGGGTATTTTACTGGTGGGGCACAAGACAATGGAACTACCACAGGGAATATTGATGGAATCGAAGACTGGTCGAGGGATTACGGTGGAGATGGCTTCCAGGCGATTTATGATCCAATTGATGATGAAATCGTTTATTATGAAACGCAGAATGGCGGTTTGGCTGTTAGAATTGGAGGCTTCACAAGTGGTTTTACTGGTGGAATCGGCGAAGATGATCGTACCAATTGGGATTCACCAATAATCATGAGTGCTCATGACAACCAACGGATGTATACCGGGACTTTCCGGGTGTACAGGCATAACTCAGCCCCTTTTGGATCTTGGAACGTAATCAGTGGAGACCTAACAGACGGTGTTATTTTTGGAGATAATTTCCACAATATCAGCACTGTAGGAGAATCCCGTGTAGACGAAGAAGTCATATACGCAGGAACCTCAGACGGAAACGTTTGGCGCTCTTTAAATAGCGGCGACGATTGGGCAAATATCACTGATGGGCTTCCTGAACGCTATGTGACCAACATCAAAACGAGTCCGGAAGATGGTCTTACCGTCTACGTTACCCACAGTGGCTACAAAGACAATGACCAAACCGCCCACATCCACAAGTCTACCGATGCCGGCGACACCTGGCAAGACATTACTGGAGATATGCCAGAGCATCCTGTAAATCACATTGAAGTATGGAACGACAGTATTCACTTTGTAGCAACCGATGCGGGAGTATACTTTACCGCAAACGCGGGAGTGAATTGGGAACGCGTTGGAAATAACATGCCAATTATACCTGTGTTTGACATTGAAATTGATACTGTTAATCATCTGTTAGTTGCAGGAACATTTGCACGAAGCATCCAGACTTTCCCGGTAGACTCTCTAGTTATATTGCCTGAAATTGGCACACCTATTGGCGTTCAGGAGCAAGCACAAAATAGAGCTATACAAATCTTCCCGAGTCCAGTAGAAGATTTCCTGAATTTCTCCCGGACAATTGATGGGCGAGTGGATGTTTTCAACATTGCTGGACAACGTGTAATCTCGCGTGAAATGAAAAGTACACAAGGCATGGCAGTAAATGAACTGAATCCAGGTCAATATGTCATTGTTATTGAGATTGACGGACAAAAAAGCGTACAAAGATTCATGAAATTGTAGTGGTCTGAATGTTGCAAAGGGTGATTCTAAATAATGGGAAACATTTCTTAAACGCAACCAGTGTTGTTAATAACATACCAGGCAGACATCCACAATTGCCTATCGTGTTAGTTAGATTTAGATTACCTAGTTAAGGGCCTATGAGCGATGAAGAGAGAAATTTGCCGGATGAGACTGAACGTATGCATCTGGTAAAGAGATTTGAAGAGATGGTTGCGAACAACGATAGCTATTTCTTTGATGTAGATCAATTCGAAAGCATTCTCGAATATTACCTGGAACGCAATTCCACCAAAGAAGCTGAAAAAGTATTGTCGTATGCTCACGACTTGTTCCCAGCAAGTAGCGCTTTGCTTTTAAGGGAAGCGCAATTGCTTGCGAGTACAGGAAAAGTTTCCAATGCTATTCCAAAGCTGAAAAATCTACTCATGTTGGAGCCTAACAATGACGAAGCATTGTTGACCTTGGCTTCTATCTACAGTCAATTACGTGAGCACAAGCAATCTATCGAGTATTTCACGAAGGCACTGGCTTGCAGTGACGATGATCTCAAGGATGACATCTACATTGATCTGGCATTGGAATATGAAAACCTTGATCGATGGAACAAAGCTATCTCTGTGCTTCATGAGGCTTTAGAACGCAACCCAGAGAATGAGACTGCTCTTTATGAGCTTGCATATTGTTATGAAATGGCTGGAAAGCTGGAAGAATGTGTCCACTATTACCGCAAGTTCATTGATGAATACCCGTATTCGTTTCCTTCTTGGTACAACCTTGGAAATGTGTATCAGAAATTGGAATTGCTAGAAGATTCCATTGATGCCTACGATTATTGTTTGGCTATCCAAGACGACTTTACACCGGCCATGTTCAATAAGGCACACGCCTTAGTAAAGATGGAGAGGTATCACCTCGCAATTAAAGCTTATCAAGAGACTCTTGATTTTGAACCTCCCCAAGCTGCTACTTTTTGTTATATAGGAGAATGTTATGAACGCATGGATAAGCTAGATCAGGCAGAAAAATTTTACAAGCTTTCAATTGAGGAGGACGCGCACTTCTCAGATGCGTATGTAGGTTTGGGTGTAGTTGCTGACCTTAGAGGAGAGACAGAAAAAGGTATGCCCTTCCTTGAACGCGCACTTGAATTGGAAAGCGAAAACGTAGAATTCCATTTGCTTTTTGGTGCAGCCCTCAAGAAGCTCAACCGCCATAAAGAAGCTGATGAGTCTTATCTCCAGGCGTTGGCCCTTGAAAAAGACAATCCGGAAGTTTGGATCGAATATGCGGACAACGCATACAAACAAGGTGATGCTCATCTTGCGTTGCTTCGCACTGAGGAGGCTGTACAAACAATTCCAAAGGACTATGAATTAACAGGAATACGTGCATCCTACCTTCATGCCTGTGGATTAAAAGAGGAGGCATATGTGGAATTTGAGGCATTAGTTTTCGAGGATATAGAAAAATGTCAATCTTTGCTGTCTGATTTTCCTTTTCTAAAGGATGATTTGGTTGTTGTACAAATTTTCTCATCAAAAAAGACCTAAACCTATGAACTTTCAATTGTCGCATCTTCCTAAACGAACTCAAAGACCCAGGAAGAACGGGGTTACGATGGTAATGGACAAAGGACTCAGCATGTCCCAAGCGGCAAGTATGCTAGAGGTTGGGAGTGACACCATTGACATCATCAAATTGGGTTTTGGCACATCCATCATGTCCCAAAACCTTGAAGAAAAAGTAGCCTTTTACCTCAATAATGACTTGAAAGTCTATTGCGGAGGAACCTTGTTCGAAGCATTTTATGTGCGTGGAGAACTAGACAACTACCTTAGGCTACTAGACAAATACAAAATCACTTGTCTGGAAGTATCAGATGGTTCGATTCACATCGACCACGACGAAAAATGTGAGTTGATTCAAAAGCTTTCCAAGAACTACACTGTTCTTTCAGAAGTAGGATCCAAAGAGGAAGGTATCTTGATTAGTCCCGCTAAGTGGATTAAGATGATGAACAACGAACTAAAGGCCGGAAGCTGGAAAGTAATTGCAGAAGCACGTGAAAGTGGTACCGTAGGAATCTATCGCCCAAATGGCACAGCTCACGTAATGCTTATTAATAAGATCTTGAGCAAGGTCAATGGAGATGACATCCTTTGGGAAGCGCCACAGAAAGCTCAACAAGTTTGGTTCATCAAATTATTAGGTGCCAATGTTAGTCTTGGAAATATCTCTCCTTTTGATGCCATTCCATTGGAGTGCCTGCGACTAGGCCTGCGTGGCGACACGTTCTTTCAATTTTTGCCAGAGCAGATTGCAACCACCGCAAGGCAATCATAATCAAAAGTCAACACCTCATTTGATATGAAAGAAATCACGGCCCTTGAACTTCAAAAGTTTAGAGAAAAGAATATTCCACATCAGCTGATTGACATAAGAGAGATACACGAATTAGAAATTTGTAGTATCCAAGGTGACCACATTCCAATGGGTGAAATTGTAGATCGCTCAGATGAAATCAGAACAGATATCCCAGTGATTTTTCATTGCAGATCCGGTGCTCGAGCTGCGGCAGTAATTATGACCCTGCAGAAGAAGTTCAAATTCAAGAATCTTTACAATTTGTGTGGTGGTATTCTTGCTTGGGCAGAAGAAGTGGATCATTCACTTGAGCAATACTAACTAAGGTGAGCAGTCCTAAAAAGCGACCCCTATTACTTTTCTTAAAAGGCATGGCCATGGGCGCTGCAGACGTGGTACCGGGAGTTTCTGGTGGTACTATCGCTTTTATCACAGGGATATATGAAGAGCTGCTTCATTCCATAAGTTCAGTGCGACTAAGCCTTTTTACAACTTGGAAAACGGAAGGATTTTTAGCCGCTTGGAAACAGCTCAACGGCAAGTTCCTCATTGTATTATTGGCCGGGATTTTTACAAGTATTTTCAGTTTGGCTCAGGTAATCTCCTACATGTTGGAGAACAAGGCCGTAATGCTATGGGCGTTCTTTTTTGGACTGGTTCTGGCCTCTGTATGGTTGGTGGGAAAAGAGGTTGGAAAATGGAAAGGAATTCATTGGATACTAGCAATTCTGGGAGCAACCATTGCTTGGTGGATTACCTCGCTTCCACCGCTATCTGTGAAATTTGACAATGGCTCCATGGGAGATTATTTCTATCTGTTCCTTAGCGGAATGATCGCTATTTGTGCCATGATTCTCCCTGGCATTTCAGGATCATTTATCCTTTTGATTCTCGGTTCATATACCAAAGCAATCAATGCAGTGAAAGAACTGGACGTAGCTAAAATTGCCGTGTTTGCCGCCGGAGCCATTATCGGCTTGCTTGCTTTCTCGAGAGTACTCAACTACCTCTTCGAAAAGTTTCGGGCACAAACTATTGCGGTGTTAACAGGCTTTTTGGTTGGTTCTCTAAATAAGATTTGGCCTTGGAAAGAAAATGCCAAGTTGCTCTACACCCATTCCGACGGTAAACAGGATTTTTTGCAAGCCAATGTCTTGCCAAACGACTATACAGGGGACCCACAAATTATGTCGGCCATCTTGGCTTTTATAGTGGGTATTCTGGTCATTGTGGCCATGGAAATTGTGGCCAGAAAAATGGAGCAAAAAAACTAGCCATGCGGGAATTTG
>CAZKMC010000221.1:3166-4902 GCA_964553485.1 uncultured Comamonadaceae bacterium | reverse complement strand
AGAGTCCACCTCATGAGCTCATATGAAATTCTGTAACCCAAGTGAAGGTTTTTTATGTCTGAATTGCTTACTTCGGAGATGATAAAACCGCCAGCGTACAACGCAAAAGTGAGCCATCCAATACAAATCCAAGCCAATAGACCGGCTGATGCGATGATCCATATGCCTAGGAAATGAGAGACGATAATGGTTGAAAGGATGAGCATTAGACTAAAAAAAAGCAAACCTAACAACACTTTTTTTACTGATCCATTGGGTTTGTTTGTTTTGTTTTCAGGGCGTTTTTGTGATTCGTATTGTTTAAAATCATCATTATCTGTAAAGAGTTGCCGAGGTTCAGATGAATCTATTCTTGTTTCGATGAAAGTGACATTTTCATACTCAGAATTTTTCTGGGTTGTTGCCTTGAATGTAGTGTCAGATTGAAAGATTGGGTCCAAGGCCTGAAGCACTTCTAATTCATCATTGGCCAAATCGAAATAAGGGATCGAATCCTTTTCAGATTCGTTTGACTTCTTAATCTTCAATTGTCTCTTTTCTTCAGATAGCTGTGAATCCGCCACCTTGTCCTTCGTAAAGTTTTTATACCACTCAATGTGGTATCCATTTCTATGCACACGCATAGTCATTGAGCAACCCTAAACCAATACAAGAATCAGCATACACCACAGAATAGTTTACATAATACTTAAAACCTTCGTTCAATTTTACGACTCTATTTGGTAGTCTATAATTGACTCATGAAACTGATGACGCACGTATTGTGATTAATACAATTTGATAAGAGGCTTTTTTCTTTGTGTTATACCTTCTGAGACTTGTGCCTAGTGGTTTGGTCGAACTCCGGATAAATATTATTTAGGTGTTTTTAGACCCATTTCTTCCAGGTTTTAATCGGTAAAATAGAGCTACCTGAAAAAGTATTCCGTCATTGAAATCTGTGTTCAGCTGTGAACGATTGTCTCCGAAATTGAAGAGCCAAAGCCCCAACGAAACTTTCTCACTGTACATGCGATATGATCTTCCCACGGAACTTCCAATGCTGAATTGAAAATTAAAACCGTTTTTCATCGCATATTGGAAATAAACGTATATGTCGTTCGTCGATTTAGTAAAACAGCTATTTGACTCGGTTTCTAAAGGAACGTTTACAATGTAACTTCTTACTTACCCTTTAAAACTTAGACCGAATCGGGGACTTGCTGTCATTGAATAATTGAGGTTCGCTGAGAGAGGCAGGAGGACTTCTTCCTTAAATATTTTGGAATTATTCTAAATAAATGAATCCAAAAATAGGAACGATAAAGGGCTCAAATAACTCTTTATTTCTGCACAAACCGACCTTAATCCAGTTGTTTTACGTTCCAACTTGGACCTTCCTTGATCACAAGGTTGTAAATTTCACAGTCTGTTACGTGTGCTCCCAGCAAATACCCTGTGCTGGTTAGAAACTCCTTAGTGATTTCTCCTCCGGTAAACTTAAATGTCTTTTTAAATAGTTTCACCCAGCTGTCTAATTGTAATGGGTGATTTTGATCAAGCCAACTTTTAAATGATCCATATTCTTCTTGCAGTTTCAGAATTTGACCTGCGTTATGAATAGCTGCACGTATTTTTAGTTTATTTCGGATTATTCCTGAATCTGTCAATAATCTTTGTACCTCAGATTCTCCATATCCAGCGACAGATTCTATTTGGAAATTAGAATAGGCCTTTCTGAAGTTTTCTTGCTTATT
>CAZKMC010000221.1:349-3156 GCA_964553485.1 uncultured Comamonadaceae bacterium | reverse complement strand
GTTTATTTCTAAGATTAGACGACAAAATAGCTCATCATCCGAATCAATTGGGAATCCATATTGAGAGTCGTGATATACTCGATGAAGATTCCCCGGTTCTAAAGCCGCTACAAAGGCACAGTAGGAGTTTGGTTTTTCCATTTTTTCAAATTCTATTTGCTTTTTACTTTTCGAGAATTTTGCTCACTGTTTTCTAGGTAGTATTTTAAATCCTCTGCCATTTTTGTCGCCTATTTCCGCATACCATTTTATTATTGGGATCATTAAAAATCTGAGAAATCCATTCGTATCCATATTGAACTCTAAAACTACAGTAGTTTTATTGTATTGCGGACTAGTCCTAGACCAGTTAGCACTTACATGTATTGCAATGCTTGGTGCGCCTTTTATAATGTGATAGGACAAAGAGTGTGCTGAAGAATCAAAAGAATCTAATTCTTGTATTGTCTCCTCTCTGGCTGTCACTGGTATTCTTTTAGATCAATCAATTCCTGAAAATTTTGATTTGGCTCCCGGTTTTAATTCTTTAAAATTGGGGGGCATAAATGCACTTTAACGAATTGATTGTCCATTACTTTCCAAACTTCTTCGTCTTGTATGGATTTTTGGCTAATTCAATTTCAATGTCATTCCGAATGCTTGTCTGATAATGGATTTTTCATTTAGCCTTTTTCATTTAGCCTTTTTACAAATTGGATACACGAATTAGCGTTGTGTGACAATCCTGACTTTAAATTAAACACTATGGTAATAGGATGCTTGACTTCAATAGTTTTTACTTTTTGTCATTTTAGGCAAATGGCTAAAACTGAAATTATTAAGAATTGTCTGTAATTGATATTTACCTGAGATCATAAAGTCACTTCCTCTTCTTCTTCATGTTTTGAATCTTGTCTCCACGTCTGAGCGGTTTTTTGTACCTCTCTTTTAGTTGTTGATTGTAGCTCTTCTTTTCGACTTTTTCTTTGCTGTTCTTAGCTGATTTTTCATGAAAAGACGCCCCAATTTTTTGGGTCGAATCATGGTCTATTAATTCATCTAATTCTAAAGGCTTATTTTTTTCCTCGGGTGTGAGCTGGTTAGTTATTTGCACTTCTTCAGGAAATTCAATCATGGGAATTGCATAGTTCATAAGGCTTTCAATTGCCTCTTTTTGAACTGTCTCCTTTTCACTGTACAAAAGGATGGACGTTCCTGGTTGTCCAGCTCTACCTGTTCGCCCAATACGGTGGATATAGTTCTCAGGGTAAAACGGAGTGTCAAAACTAATTACGGTTGAAATATTGTCGATGTCAATTCCACGGGAGATCACATCAGTGGCTATTAGGATTCTACTCGTATTGGTGACGAACTTTTCTATAGACTTGGAACGATAATTTTGTTCTTTTCCGGAGTGAATTACCGAAATCTCAGAGCTAAAATCTAAAGTTTCAAATAGCCGGTCAGCGTCAATTTTGGTTGCTACAAATATTAAGACTTTACTGTGTTCTGTTTTATCTTGGAGTAAGTGGTTTATTAAGTTTGACTTGGTATAGAAGTTAGGTGCAGCATAGGAGACCTGGCTAATATTCTCCAAAGGTGTACCGCTAATAGAAATGGTCTTTTTGACTGGATTTGCCAAAAAACCATTGATTAATTGGTCTACGTAGGATGTCATGGTGGCAGAAAAGAGAATATTTTGTCGTTTTTGAGGAAGGAATTCAAAGATGTTATTAAGCTGTGTTTTATATCCAAAATCGAGCATGATATCCACTTCGTCGATTACTAGTTTCTTGATTGATTTTAGTCGCAAGACATTTGTAAGTGCAAGGTCATATAATCGTCTGGGGGTGCCAACAATTATGTCTAAACCTTTGGAAATAGCTTGTTTTTGAGTGTTTATATTTGTACCGCCATAGACTCCTAACACTCTTATGCTGAGGTAGGGCGTTAATTTTTCAATTTCTTCTACTATTTGAATAACCAGTTCTCTTGTTGGAACTAGAATGAGAACTCTTGGGTTGGGTTGATCTGAAAATTTCAAATCCTGAAGGATAGGAAGTAAATAGGCGATAGTCTTCCCGGTCCCGGTTTGTGCAATTCCAACAAAATCTCGACCACCAAGGATGTTAGAGTAGGATTCTTGTTGTATATCTGTTGGTTCTGTAAATCCTAAATCGGAAATAGCATTCAGTAATTGCTTTTTGATCTTGAAATTTTCAAATGAGTTCATTCTGTAAAATAATGTGAAGTGATATACTTTCGAATCTAAACCTATTTTCAGTCAAACGCCTCTAGTAAGTCATTGCTGGTATTCAACGGTTTGTATAAATGTTGGTTGAAAAGGCATTTTTTAATGATTGTGGACAATTCACTATTCCTCTAGTTTTTCTATCTCAAGGTTAAAGTCATATTGCAAATCTTCGTGCAGAAAACTGATCGCTTTGCTTGCCATTTTGAGTTGTTGTTCAAACATATTTATCATCTGCTGGCTTCTTTTATAAGAAGGCTTGAGTTGTTTCAGTTTAGCGCAAAAGTAGAGTAGAATCTCGGCTTCAGTTTCTTTCTTCTTTGAGTATCGAATATATTTTTTGATTAATCGTAAAATTTTTCGAGTGCTTTTCTTGATATAATAAATACTATTTATATTTAATTCTGAAAAGCAAGAATCGATTTCCTGCTTAATAGATCGAATATATTCATACTCATCTTCTGATTCAAAAAGAACATAAGTAAGCAATTCCTTATTCTCCTTTTTGAACTTAACCAGATGTAAACATATCTCAATCAGTTCTTGTTGAGATTGTTGTTTCAATTCCTTTTTTAAT
>CAZKMC010000221.1:0-339 GCA_964553485.1 uncultured Comamonadaceae bacterium | reverse complement strand
TGACGGGCTTCATTTATGTCTTGTTCTTTCGTTAGTCTCCGAGTCGCACAATGATTGTCTCCTCAGCGTTCTTTCTATTCCGCATATTTTTCCATTCATGGATCTATTGCACAATCAATATCCCAAAGATCATATGAGCATGCACCCCAGCGACATTATTTAGGTAGCTTCCATTCTTGTTTTTGACCACAATAAAAAAGCCACCATCGCACCTCATGTGCCAATTGGCAAAAAATTCAATTCAAAAGCTTCAATCTTAAAAATGGCATATGTTAAATAGATTGACAGGCCTATTGACTTAGTTCGCAAGATCGTAAATAGATTAGGTAGTAGCCAGTT
>CAZKMC010000220.1:0-4906 GCA_964553485.1 uncultured Comamonadaceae bacterium | reverse complement strand
CTAAAAAGAAGAGAGACCCTCTGGAAAAATCTTTCATTTGTTTATTTGATGCTTAGACACGATTCATGCGAAAGGTTTAATCTGAAATTGCTTTTTTTTTCGGGCTCAGTTAATTTACCGATAGGATTTCTGGTAAGTTGCTACTAAGTTCTTGAAACGTGGGTGCTCCTTGAGTTTACTGTAGCGCACATCATTTTCTAGCCATTTCGTGGATCAATAACTTGGGCCTGCAAGGATAGTTTCGAGGTGCTCAAATGCTAGGTGAAACTCACCCAGCATGGTATAGATCAAAGCCATGTCCGGTATGGCTGGTTGTCCGTAAATTGCTTCTTCGCTGTATGGCATTAGTTCCATGGCTTTTTTACCATGAAAAACAGCATCTTCCCGCATGCCCAATCCGGAATATGATAGACCTAATGCGCTGTGAGTGCGGTCGTCATCCGGCTTGGAATCTATGGCCAATTTTAGTTCAGTCAATGATAATTCAAACTCTTGCTTGGCCTGTTCTTTTTTGTTTTGATGGGTATAGATGTAGGCTTTGAGGAGTGGCTGTGGGATTCGGGCCATTTTACTATTTACCCTATTCGGATATTCTTTAATTAATTCAAGTGCTGAATCAAAGCGGTCCTCAAACATCTCTTGATGAAACATGGACCACAAGTACCACGAATGATTTTTATTGATGTGAGAAAATGCTTCTCGTGAATCTTCATCAGCCCCCTTTAACTGAAAATAGATGAAACCCTTTGCTAGGTGGTTCCAAGCGGCCTCAGGATCCGGAGCTGTCGATTTGGTAATGCTCTCAAGACCTTTGCTGAATTGATAAGTGAACTCATATCCAAAAGCCAACATCGTCCAGCATGATCCATCCAATGAGCTTATGTTCGTGGCTTTCTCCACTGCTTCAATATACAGGTCAAATTTCCCCTGTACTTCATAGATGCTTGCTCTGGCTTTAAGCACCTCCACACTATTTGGAAGACCCTTTGAAGCTTGTTCAAGGAATGAAAGCGCGGCCACCCGATCTTTCTTTACCCAAAGCTGAAAGCATCCTGCAGCCATTTGTACTTCCGGATTTCCTGCGTCCACGGACAATGCCTGTGCGTTTGCTCTCTCGGCCTTTTGATGTCGGTCATAGGTGTGGTCACGTCTCAAATAATAAATGCGCGAATGGGCTTTTGCCAGCAGTGCGTAATCCTCGGCAAACTGTGGGTCTAAGGTCACAGCTTCCTCTAGAGGTATGATTGCTTTTTGCCAAGCATCAAAGTCAAAATGAGGTTGGTTCAGAGTACCTACCTTGTTGAAAGAGCTGTTAGGCATGTATGTTTTCTTTGGGTGTAGTACTCAGCTTCTGTGATTCTTCCGGGCTTAATTGTGCTTCCAGAACATATGCAATGGCGGTAGCCACTTCTCGTTGAATGCTAAAAAGTTCCTCCGTAGAACGGTCGTAAGACTCTGCCCAAAGGTGTTGGTCTGTGGCAGCATCGATCAGCTAGGCAGTTATGCGTAGTTGATTGCCCGATTTTTGAACGCTACCCTCCAAAATTAGTCCCACGTTCAATTGTTCAGCAATCTCCTTAATTGGCAGAGGATTGTCTTTGAATTGCATCACAGAAGTTCTGGAAATGACTCTGAACTGTTTGATTTTCGATAACTGAGTGAGGATGTCGTCTGTCAATCCATCACTAAAATATTCTTGATCCGGATCATTGCTCAGGTTTAGAAAAGGCAATACCGCAATTGATTTTTCAGTAGATGTGATCCCTGAATCAGAAGTGAGATGAAAGACCCGATCCGTGTTGAGCAATATAACTGCAAGCGAGAGCCCTCCGATGATCACTTGGTTGAGCCTTTTGGAAGTTGATTTGTGCGTAGCCTGGTCAGTAGGCTGTTCGGAGGTTTTCTTTAATCCGGTTGGAGTGAGTTCGAACACCTAGGCGAGGACCACCCAAACAGGAAAACAAATAATCAATGCAATCAGATGAAACCTCATGGCTCCTTCATCCAATTTTATAATTGGAAAAATGATGGCCGCAACTTGTAAAACCGCCCAAGCAACTGCCGCATAGGACAAGGCGGCTTTGAAGACATTGCGCCTTCTTAATTCCTGGAATAACTTGTTCATATTAGTGGCTAAAGCTCAGTGTTAGAAAGATAGCATTTTGAAGGATTTAACCTAAGATGATCTTGCTAGTTTCCAACAACTGTTCGCGATGGGCTGGATGCGCTATTCCGATGAGTAGATCTACTCGTTCTTCAATGGTCTTTCCATAAAGATTCACCACCCCATATTCTGTTACCACATAATGCACGTGGGCTCGGGTAGTCACTACCCCAGCTCCTTGCTTCAAGAACGGAACGATCTTGGACTCACCGCTTTTGGTAGTGGAGTTCAAAGCTAGGATTGGTTTGTCAGCTGGTGAGAGAGAGGCCCCCTGAATAAAATCCATTTGTCCGCCCACCCCAGAATAGATCTTGCTTCCAATAGAATCAGCACAGACTTGTCTCGTAAGGTCGATTTCCAAAGCGCTGTTGATTGCAATGACCTTGGGGTTAGACAAGATGACGTCAACCATGTTGACATATTCTGCGTCCAGAAGCTGCACAATGGGGTTGTCATCAATAAAATCATAGAGTTTTCGGCTACCTAGGACAAAAGAAGACACAATCATTTCGGGATGCCTTTTTTTTGTATTTACCATTGATGACTCCTTTTTCAATCAAAGGCAGGATGCCATCAGAGAACATTTCCGAATGAATGCCCAGGTCTTTGTGGTTTCCGAGTGAGGCCAGAACTGCATTCGGGATGGCGCCGATTCCCATTTGAAGGGTGGATCCATCTTCTATCAATTCTGCTATGTTTTTCCCAATGATGCGGGTGGTCTCTGTCAACTCAGGGTATGATACTTCTGGAATGGCTTGACCTTAGTTGACCTGGATATTGATCTGACTGACATGGATCAAACCATCTCCATGGGTGCGGGCATGAATTCATTGACCTGAGCAATCACCACTTTTGCAGGTTTTGCTTCTGCCAGGGAGACATCCACAGAAGTGCCTAGCGAACAATATCCTTGCTTGTACGGAGGAGACACACTGATCAAAGCAACGTCAAGTTCAATTACTTTTTTTCGGAACAACGCGGAACCTCGCTGAGGAAAACAGGAATGTAGCTTCCACTTCCATTTTGCACTGCACTGCGCACATTGGCCCCTACAAAGAAGGGTTTGATTGTAAAAGAATCTTCAAGATTTGGATAGGCGTAAGGCGATCTACCTTCCGTATGGATCTGATAGATATTCACATTTCTCAATTCTTCATTTCTGGCGGTCATAGCATCCACCAAATATTGAGGAATGGCAGCTGCTGAGTGGATGAAAACGTTATCTCCGCTCTTGATGGTTTTGACGGCCTCTGAAGCTGGTTGGATCAAGAGTTGGAATTCAACTTTTTTGTGCGAGTAAATACTTAGGTTTGAGGATCTTGGCGTCAACATAGAAGGTGCCGAAGGGAACAAATGAAGACAACATTACTTTCCAGGTAGTTTTCCAAAACGACCAGCCCTGAGCAATGCTCACGGTGAGTGATATGAGCACAAAAAGGATGAAAAGTACTCCGTGAATAGGTCCCACGACCTGCACTGCCAATGGGCTTTCGAAGACATATTTCAATGGCATGGCAATAAAGATGAGTGCTATAAGTGAACTTCCTTCCAGAAGTCCTAGGATGCGTAGTATTCCGAGTTGTGAACGGATCAGTTTTGTCATATCAATGATTCAATTATGGCCTCCTCGCGACAGCAAAAAAAAGGAAAAGACCAGTGAGCTAAATTCCAGCGCAAAAATAGGATAAAACCACTTGTATTCTTTCCGGTTATTTAGGCTTGAAGATCCTGTCCTTTGAGAGTCCTTTTATTCTAATGTTCTGGATAAGAAATTTGACCGAAAGGAATAATGACACAACCATCATCGCCCCCTTGGAATTTTCTTTGATTGTAATATTCAAGCTTCAATCCGATCTCAAATTCGGGATCAGTGGATATGGCTTGATTGAGTGAGCGATCACAGCGTTGATGAAGTTCTAAGTTCTCATGCAAGAAAACTGCTCTGGGAACTGCCACGCAATTGTTGGGCTGGGTGATGAGCACTCCGATGGTCACTACACAAAAATTGGTTAGGTCTAAGGTCTTATTGAAAGCGGCTGGATCATCAATAGGCGCATTTACAAGTTATGTTGCCCGTTGACAATGTTGTTATATACTGTTGCCGTATCATGTGTCAGTTCCTCAGGTAGAATGAATATCTTGTACTTATCATCATTGCAAAAAGCAGGGAAATCGCACTCATTTGCCAAAGCGAATTGAAGGTGAATGGGAATAGTGATATCGTTGGTGATGATTGCTGTGCAATGGACGTAGAAGTTTTTAATTCCTAAAGTGTCAATGTGGTTTGTTCCCAGGTTGGGACCGAATTCGATTGTGAGACCGCTTTGGGATTCTAATTCCAGGTCATTCACATGGTCGATCAACTGTTCTTCTTTCGAAGGTTGATCACTGCAGGAGTAGGCTAATAGGCTAATAAGAAGCCCGACCAATAATCTAAATATCATTGATTATTTTTTTTAATCAGCGCCAACGGTTTATATAAAAACAGTAGTGGATTAAAAAGCTCTTCCGATTGACTAGCAAGTTAATTATTAAACACAAAAACGGCCTGGAATTGCTCCTAGACCGTTTTTGCACTTATATCTTATTAGAGGTAACGATTATTTCAATTCCTTCAATAACGTATTGGCGGCGAGCTTTCCTAGTTCATTCGAAGCCAACGGACTTGCACCTGTAATTAGTTTTCTATCTGGTGTGTCCTTATCACAAGCATCATCAATGATCCATCATTCTGGCTCAAAC
>CAZKMC010000219.1:0-4907 GCA_964553485.1 uncultured Comamonadaceae bacterium | reverse complement strand
TTACAATCTTCTTACGCACCGCAAAACGATCTTCGCCCACATAGAATCCAGCCGCTTCGCTCAAAGTTCCATCTGCATTCATAATGTCGATGGTCTCCAAATTGTGCTTCTCGCCCAAATCATAATCATTCACGTCATGCGCGGGAGTTACTTTCAAACAACCCGTTCCAAACTCCATGTCTACATAATCATCCAAGATGATCGGCACTTCGCGGTTGGCCATTGGCACAATTGCCTTTTTGCCATGGAGGTGCGTAAATCGTTCATCATCGGGGTTGATACAGATTGCAGTATCCCCAAGTATGGTTTCTGGACGTGTAGTAGCAATGGTAAGCCACTCATCTTCAGTTCCGGCTACTTTATATCTTACGTAATACAAGTTGCTTTGAACCTCTTTATGAATCACCTCTTCGTCGCTCAAAGCTGTCAATGCCACAGGATCCCAGTTGATCATGCGCATTCCACGGTAGATTCTTCCCTTTGCGTAGAGGTCAATGAACGTGTCTATCACACTCTCATAGTACTTTTCATCCATGGTGAAACGCGTGCGTTCCCAATCGCAGCTGGCTCCCAATTTCTTGAGTTGATCCAGTATGATTCCGCCATGTTTGTGTGTCCATTCCCACGCATGCTCCATGAATTCGTCGCGAGACAGATCTGACTTCTTTACACCTTCCTCGCGCAATTTGCGCACAACCTTAGCTTCAGTTGCAATAGACGCATGGTCTGTTCCAGGCACCCAACAAGCGTTGAATCCTTTCATTCTTGCACGGCGCACCAAGACATCCTGAATGGTATTATTGAGCATGTGTCCCATGTGCAGAACACCTGTAACATTGGGCGGAGGAATCACAATGGTGTAAGGCTCGCGTTCGTCCGGCACTGAGCGGAAGAACTCATTTTTAAGCCAGAAGGCATACCATTTATCTTCAGTTAATGACGGGTCGTACTTGCTTGGGATTTCCATGTGTTCAATAAATTTCCGAATTGCAAAGGTAATAGGCGGAATCCAACCCACAAGTAACTGTCAATGAAAAGTTAAAACACTTAAGCAGTGGTTAAATTTGAATCCCCGTGAACCTGTGCTCCGTTCATTTGTACTGAATCAAAACTTCTCAACATGAAAACTATCTCCCTTTCAATTTTACTCTTCTTTTTTGCTATCGCGATGAACGGTCAACCAGGAGGCTTCATGCTTGGCCCTCAGCTGTCAGTGGACCACGAAGTACATGACTACGGAACCGTTGAAAAAGGCGGCAACGGTCATTGCAAATTCATTGTAACCAACACTGGCACAGAACCTCTTATAATCTCTAAATGCGAAGGTTCTTGTGGATGCACAGTTCCGGAATGCAGCATGAAACCCATTATGCCCAACGAACATTCAGAAATACTTGTTAAATACGACACTAGTCGAGTGGGACCTTTTCAAAAATCGGTGACGGTTTTCTCCAATTGCGCAAGCACACCAATACTTGAATTACGCGTAAAAGGGCAGGTTGCAGCGGCTTCTACTCAACGGCCAACACCATAATTTCCTGTTAATGTTTTGTTAAATGGCCAACCTTACATCATGTTTGGCCGTAAGTTTGAAATGGTTAATAACAAATTGCTAAACTCAATTGATATGAAGAATTTCATTCTTTCCGTTTTGTTCGCCATTGCAGCTTTTGCGGGTGTAACAGCACAAGAAGTAGTTACAGGCCCTGCGATCTCGATCGACAAGGATGTACATGATTATGGTACGATTATGAAAGGTGGTGACGGAACTTGCGAGTTCACTGTAACTAACACTGGAACTGAGCCATTGATTATGTCTCGTTGCAAAGGTTCTTGTGGTTGTACAGTACCTAAGTGCGACTTGAATCCAATTATGCCAGGTGCAACTTCAGCTATTAAAGTGAAGTATGATACCAACCGTATTGGACCAATCAATAAGTCTGTAACGATCACTTCTAATGCAGTGAATGAGCCGACTAAGGTAATCCGCATCAAAGGAAAAGTAGAAGCTACTGAAGCTGCTGGCGCTCCTGTGAAGCAATCAGCAAGTGGTGCTCCGGTGAACAAATAAGACAAATCAGACCATGAAAATGTATTGGTCATTGATTTTACTAGCATTGATAAACTCCGGAACTGTTTTAGGACAGTTTGCGGAGTTTTCTTTTGACCAAAAAGTTCACAAGTTCGATGAAGTAACTGAAGGCGCCGTTCTGGAATGTGATTTCCCTTTTGTGAATTCCGGAGATGTTCCTTTGATCATTTCCAACCATAAGGTTGAATGTTCCTGCACGCAAGTCACCTACCCCTCCACCCCAATCCTTCCTGGAGACAGCGCAATTGTGCATGTCCGTTTCGACTCCAATGGTAAATTAGGTTGGCAATACAGACCCATTCAATTGTATGCCAATACCAAAAAGAATCCCAGTAAAATCGAAATCAGAGTGAAAGTAAATTCGAAAGAATGAACTTTTAAAATTCTGAAGTGTACGGGCTATCCAAATCGATAACTATGTACACCAAAAAGACCTTTTCTGCATACATCAGAAAATTCAATCGCACGTATTTCTATACGGCTATCCTCCTTCTGTTTAATGGCGTCTATCTGCAGGCAGATGCTCAAATCAGTGGCAACATCATGTACAATGAGAGTACACGATGGCAACACCAAAATCAAATTCAATTAGTTAGGGCCGCTCTGCCGGCTGTATCTGAAATCACATTTGAAATCAACGCCATGTTCAATGTAGCTGCCGACAGCTATGTAGCCATTTTCCATGCAACACAAATGGGAGGCACCGCCATTGAAACAGATAGTTTGATGTCGAGGAGGGTAGAAAATTTCAGATCACGTTGTCTCGATGCTGGAATCAAAGAAGAAGACTTCCGCATCGACATGCTTTCGATGGTTCCTGCTTATGAAGTAGAAATGACACAGAAGTTGTTTAGCCGCACCTATACTGAGATACCAATTGGTTTTGAACTGCAAAAGAACATCCACATCAAATTCAAAGACACCGCTGTTTTGGACAAAGTGATGACGGCTGCAGCTATCAATGAGATCTATGACCTCATCAAAGTGGACTACTTTGTAAAAAACCATGAAGCGGTGTATGATTCTTTGCGGTCACTGGCTGTGAAGCTCATTCATGATCGCATAGACCAATACGAGAGTCTGGGAATACCTGTAGAAAAACAATGGCGCATGGCGTCAGACCGGATCGGGGTCTTCTATCCTTTGGATCGATATACCGCATACCGCGGAGTTGGCTCCACTTCTTTAGAAGCCATTCAAAAGCGCAAACGAGACGAAGTACAAGTAGCGAGCAACAAGCAAAGTTCAACAGTTTATTACAACAAGCTTCCTTACACCAACTACGACATCATCGTAAACCCGGAAATTCTTGAGCCTGCAGTCCAATACACGTACAACCTTCAAGTCCGTTTCCAAATTGAGAAAGAAAAAGAAAAGGTCCCGGAACCGGTTGCGGAAGTAAAACCACATATTGAGAAAGTTGTGGAAACCCGTTATGTGATGATCACAGAAGACGGGAACTTCAAAGAACTCCAGTTGACGAAATAAAAAAAGGGCATCCGGTAGAAATAAAAAAGGGCATCCGGTAGAAATAAAAAAGGGCATCCGGTAGAAATAAAAAAGGGCATCCGATATGGATGCCCTTTATGTTTGAATCTCATGTGAGATTATTTCTTCACAAATCGCATTGCGTTGACCTTAGATCCAGAGCTGATCTGAACAAGATAAACTCCAGGCTCTAGGCCTTCAATGTTCATCACTACAGTGTTTGCTATTGGGTTTTCTGTTGCTACAACTTCTCCAACCACATTATAAACTTTCACATAATCAATCACTTGATTTGCTGATAGATTCAAAGTGTTGTTTGCTGGGTTAGGATACAGTGAGAAGTTAACTTCTTCCGTCTCATTTACGCCAACAGTACAAGGATTTCCAGCAAGTTCAAGTGCACACATCAAACGTGGTGCAGCATACCCTTGAATAGTATCAATGAATGAGCGTCCTTTCTCCGCAGACATATCTGGGTTAGTTGCAAGTCCATTGTTGTTGTTAGGGTTCGTTTCAGAATCCCACCATTCCCATGGTGCTGAATCAAACTCAGAACCTTCTGGGCGGACAAATGGAAACAATCCATCATAACCGTCATTTTGAAGGTTTGCAGCAGTTGAATAAGCGTCATCTAAGTTTGCCAAAGCAAAAGAGTTGTTGTTTCCAAACCCGTTACCAACCTGTTGAACAGTGTAACTACCTTGAACTTCTACAACTGGTAAATTAAAACCAGGAACAATTACAATTCCTTCTACATAAGGAGCAAATGGATCTGTTGGTGTGTGAAAAGAGATAATTGGCATCTCACCTTCATTCAACCAAGAGATATCACCCATTGCACCACCCATGTTCACAGCCACATTAAAGTCGCTTGAGAAACCAACATGGTTTGGATAACACAAGGTGTCATTGTCCATCGGATTGATTCCAACTGACGTTCCATAGATGTCGCCATTTACGAATTCAATTACCATAGGAATTGGGTTTCCTTGGTCATCTTCAGTGATGAATTTCGGGATCAAGATCTCCTCATATTCATTCAGAGATGCTGCAGCAAGACTAATGTACCCGCCGGTACCTTGTCCCCAAACTACAATTTTGTCTGGGTCAATGCCCCAAGGATCTGCCTCATCAGCTTCAGTCATTCTAAAATAACGAATAGCTGTGCGGCAATCCTGCACACCGCGGTAAGCTGCATTGATCAACGTACTCACACGTTCTTCCTGAGTTTCAGCAAGTGGGTTCCATCCAAGACGGTAATTACAACTAACTGTCACATATCCCATACGAGCAAAACGAGAGCAAAGCTCCACAGCTGCTGAGTCAG
>CAZKMC010000218.1:3020-4913 GCA_964553485.1 uncultured Comamonadaceae bacterium | reverse complement strand
CACCAATCTCAACCATCGATGTTGGCGTCACCGCTAAACCAAATGTATCGCACTTTCCCGACGTCTGAAATCAAGCCTATATTCGATTTCTCTTTGGAGAGTCCTCACGCTAGTTTGTTGGATTTATCCGTTTCAAACACTGAGCTGTCCATCATCGATTTGTCTGACAACCAAACTTTTGGAAACTACATTTTCAACGGAAAGACCCGACTAGGAGGGTACTTGGAAAAAAGAACCATGTATCAAAAAAGTGAATTATTTAGCGGAGGGGAGGTACGTGATATTCACTTGGGAGTGGATATTTGGGCATTGGAGAATACACCTATTTATGCGCCGTTAGATGGAGAGATTTGGGGAGTAGGAAACAACATGGGTTTCGGGAATTATGGTCCGACATTAATTGTGAGACACGTGTGGGGGGGCGGCTCTGTTTTCGCTTTGTATGGACATTTGGGGTTGAATGCGCTTGCGAAGTGGGAAAATGGAGATGAGGTATCATCCGGAACCCTTTTGGCACATATCGGAGAAGAAGCGGTCAACGGGAACTGGCCTCCTCATTTGCATTTTCAATTGATCCGCGAGGTAAAGAAAGGTGCCTATGATTTTCCAGGGGTCTGTGCCGAAAGCGAACTTGAAAAATACAAGACTACTTGTCCCAATCCCAATGCCTTATTACAAAGTTCATTGTTAACCAATTCAAATTATCCTTGAGCAGATGGATTATATTCAAAGTCTGAGAGCAGAACATGGAGATCCTTCAGAACGGTCTCAAAAGAAGTTGATAGCTACTATGACCCAAGATGTGATGGACTTCATTCAGCAATCACCCTTTGCTGTCTTGTCAACGTCAGACGCCAATGGTTCTTGTGATGCTTCTCCAAGAGGCGGCACACCAGGTTTTATAAAGATCCTTAATGAAAAGACTCTGCTGATTCCAGATGTAAAGGGCAACAAGCTTTTTCAGAGTTACAGCAACATCCTGGAAAATCCGCACGCGGCTTTGGTGTTCTTTATTCCCGGAAATGACCGCATGGTGCGTGTCAATGGCACCGTCAAGATTTTGAAAAAAGAAGAAATACAGTCAACTTTAACAAAGGCAGAAGTGAATGAACCAGATGAAAACGCTGAACTCATTCAGGCGTTGGTTCTCACCATTCACCAAGCCTATTCTCATTGTCCCCGTGCGCTCAAATTCTCAAACCTCTGGCAGTCTTAAAAAGAGAAAAGTCAAAAGTATTTTTGATTAAAAAGTCTGAATAGCGGCTGAATACGTATTCCGTGGTTCAATCCATAGAATGATGTTTACTCGCTAGCCTTATTCATTCATGGCCCTACCAAATTGTCAGTTCGAGTGTTCTGCTTCGTAATAGCTCAAACATTCGGGAAAGCTTATGCAGAATGTATCGAGAACGCCCATGTTTGATTTTAATACTATGCTTCAGCTATTTGTAGATAAACGCAATCCTTACCCTTTTATATGTTTGTACATACAAATAATAGAAGCGTTCTATTTTTCCATCAAGGCAATCGCCATGTTCACTTTTCCTGTAAGCTCTTCGGCAATCTTTGGGCCTAAGTAAAGTTGATAGTTTTCAGCCAATCTTTTCCAAGCTAATTGAAGGTCATTTTCCATTTCTTCAGATTGTTTGGTAGGATAGACCTGCGTGTTTTTTCCAGCATTCATTCGTTCCACAAGTCCTTTGTGTTCAAGCTTTTCGAGTAGTCTTGTTACAGTGCTTGGAGTTAGTTGGAGTTGTGCGCTCAGTTCCTTTGGTTGGATGCCTGGCTTGGCGTTAGCCAGCATGAGTAAGAACGCATAAGAAGGGGAGAGGCCCAATGGTGAGAAAGCATCATCTGCCATTTTACCAATTTGTCTTGCTAGTACGTTGGAGG
>CAZKMC010000218.1:0-3010 GCA_964553485.1 uncultured Comamonadaceae bacterium | reverse complement strand
GTCGCCGTGTTTCATGTGAACAAGTTAACAATAATGTTTGTACATACAAATATAGTTTGTTTACCTAATTTGAACTATGATTTACCCACTTCTCACAAACTCAAGATCTTAGCCATCTGGTTTTTCTCAAGCTGAAGGAGACCAGCTGCGGGAAGTCTTCTGGTGAGTTCTCTCCAGTTTTCATCTTTGTCAAAGACGACCTTGAAAATAGGAAGGGCTTCCTCCAGTTTTCCATTGCTGGCCAATGCTACTGCTTTCCAGTACTTCATCTCTAGATTTTCCGGGAACAACGCTTCAGCCTTTCCATAAGATTTCAAAGCGGCTTTCATATCGCCGTGTTCCACATCCAAATCTCCTTGGTTCATGTATTCATAGGCTCGATGTACAGTGAGCAACCTGGCCAATTCTTCTATAGGGGTAGAGTGGTCATCCACACGCAAGTCAATTCGTTTGTCTTCCCAAGGATTGTCAACCAAGTTTGGTCCTACCACCAGTAAGGCGGCTGATTGTTTCCCGCGGATATCTCCTCCAGCAAGTTGAGCAGCTTTCAAAACACCCACCACACGCTCTGCCAAAGGGAGCTGCGGGTTGTTCGTAAAAGCTTCTTCCATGGCAGCAACCACTCTGTCCGTGAGCATCATGTTTGCCTGTACAGAATAATCCACTCCAAATGCATGTCCTGCGTGTGCGATACAGCTAGCGCCGGTATGCACTGCCACCTTGCCGGAGGTGTTCAAAAAGGCCACCTGTCTCACGGCTTTTCCTGGATCTTCATTCAATAGCTGATTCAATGCCTCCTCGGGCGAGAGCCCAGACTCCATCAACTTCAATCCTCCTGGACCACATGCAGGATTCACAAATGACTGCGTGGCCACTACTCCCACACCAGATTTCCCCCAGGAAACAATACTTCCTACTGAGAACCAATGGCTCTGAACTCCAACGGCCATTTCACCTGTGTTGGCGTCGCGAGCCACTATGGAGAAGGTGTGCGCAAATGGTTCATCAGTTTTGTATACCTGGCTTTGCGCAGACATCCAAAAGCTCAATAAGAAAACTAAGAACAGGATGGTTTTTAGGGTGGAAGTTGGGGTTTTCATAGTTGTCTTTTAAACGGTTTTCTACTAGTTCACAGTTACATTGCCATGTCCGTAGCGGCCATGATGACGATAAAGACCAACATCAGCGCATACATCCCGATGATGACAATCAGTAAGATTCCCATGAATTTGAACATGGATTTCAAATAGCCTGCGCCAAGTGCAAATCCCAATGAACTTTTTTCTCTCAAAGCAGCCGCTGTTTTCACGCTGAATTTATAGAGGTAAAGAGTAGGGAAGAAGTAAAGCACAGTCATTGCGAGGTACATGCCCGTCATGATTCCGCCATTCATAGCGTCCATTCCGCTTCCTTCCAAAATACTGGAGACGTTGCCTATGATGGCACCGAAAAACAAGGCGAAGATCACAAAAAATCCAATCATCACAAATCCAACGATAGCAATGAATTTGCCCCATTTGGCTGCTTCCGCCAAGTAGCCGAGGGCCATGTCGTTCAACTCCAGGTTTTCGGAAAGTCCAGCGTCCAGTTGTTCATGTAGTTCCATGGAAATCAATTTGCCC
Organism: uncultured Comamonadaceae bacterium; assembly: GCA_964553485.1. GTDB lineage: Bacteria > Bacteroidota > Bacteroidia > Flavobacteriales_D > Sanyastnellaceae > CAZKMC01. Next base: position 1,388 of record CAZKMC010000218.1, on the reverse strand, counting down.
CAAAAGATAGCAGAAACAACATCCAGCTTTAAGCTTGTCCTCTTTTTTTTTGTGGCTCACGCCACGAGGAACATGCTCATTTTTATGTTGATAATCACGTTTAAAAGAACTGCCCTTGAGAAACTAACTAGCTTTCAAAGGTTCATGAGGATTGTTAACTTTGAATCACTAAACTATCAACTATCAAATTTGTTTTGAATGCCCTGATGCTCTCTGGGGCCCTTATTATGGCCTCATGTGGCAATCACGAGGTTCCCTGAACCACAATCAACAACCATCAATCCTGCATTGAATAAGGCGCACTGCATGGAAGTATTATGCACACATCTAAATACCGCAGCTCAAAAGGATTTTCCAGTGTTAAAAAGCACTTTGCTTCCCTCTGGTGAAATGAACTTAATACTACCAGGTTCAGAACCTACATTCACTACAGCAGATTTTCTCGAATTGTATAAAGAATGGTTTGAAGATCCATCTTGGTCCGTTGAAACCACCTTACTCGATTCAGAAGTAGGGACTGATCAAGCCATTGCATGGGTAAGGACGATGTATGCAGAGCCGGAACGAGACGGAGTGCCTTATTTCAATGAAATGATTATTACCTATGGCCATAAGAAAGTGGACGGACATTGGTATGTGCGACATGACCATTCTAGTTCAATTAGAAAATCTACGGATGAGCTCTAATCTCAATTTTTGACCATTGCCTCGTCTTCCTTTCTTAACTTTGCACTCTCAAACAGAATAGACCATCATGAAGAATGTTACAGTAATTGGTGCAGGAACAATGGGCAACGGAATTGCACATGTGTTTGCACAATCAGGATTCAATGTGAAACTTGTTGATGTGAGCCAACCAGCTCTAGACAAAGCGCTTGCCACCATAGAGAAGAATTTGAACCGCATGGTTCAAAAAGAAAGGATTACTGAACAACAAAAAAATGAAGCCCTTTCAAATATTCAAACTGCCACTGACTTGAAAGGTGCCATTGCTGATGCAGACATCGCTGTGGAAGCGGCTACGGAAAACGTGGATCTTAAATTGAAGATCTTCAAGAACATGGATGAGTTGGCACCAGAGAACTGTTTACTGGCCACCAATACCAGTTCGATTTCCATCACCCATATCGCATCAGTTACAAGTCGGCCAGAAAAAGTAATTGGCATGCACTTCATGAACCCAGTTCCTGTAATGAAATTGGTTGAGGTGATTCGTGGGTACGCTACTTCTGACGAGGTGTGCAACACCGTAATGGAAATGTCCAAGAAACTGGGCAAAGTACCAGTTGAGGTAAATGACTATCCAGGTTTTGTAGCCAATCGGATCCTTATGCCAATGATAAATGAGGCCATCATTACCCTGCACGAGGGTGTGGCGGGAGTTGAAG
>CAZKMC010000217.1:0-4914 GCA_964553485.1 uncultured Comamonadaceae bacterium | reverse complement strand
CAGGTCCTTTTCTGTCAACCATCCATCTTTTGACAGCTTCCGAGAGAAAATGCCGTTCGTACTCAGTGATGTCATCTTGCTGTAGTACAGCATACTGTCTTGGAGGCAAAAACTAGCTTGCTCACAGGAAATTTTCAAAGCAAAAGGCCAATCACCTGTTTCAACAGATTGCCAAGTGGCTCTTCGAGGAACATAATTAACGGTCCACTTATTGGCATCCTCATCTTCAGACCAATCTGATATTAGTCCTTGAGGTTTAGATCGAGCAACTAGTAGTGCCTGGTTCATTATTCCTGTCATGATCTCATCTTCCATTGTGTTAACACCGGCGATTTTCTGCACCTCGAATTCTGGTTGAGCACCTAATGCCAACGAGATAAAACAAAGACAAATGAAAATCAAACTTGATCTCATAACACAGAATGGAAAGAAGATTTTGAAGGTGAATTTGTAGTGGGTTTTCCAAATAAGAATCCGATCATCAACTCATGGCTCCCTTGCTGAACATCTTGGAGGATATTAAGATTCCATTCATGTGCGTAAGCCAGCCTAAATCGTCTATTCATGACCCACTCAGCTAGCCCATAACCGGAGCCATTCAAGCGCATTCCCGCGCCCAACCAAATTCGTTTTTGGTATCTAAACCCAACTTGAGCCTCTGGCAAGACGATGGATTTTTCTGCCCATCTTACCGCAATTAACGGCCTCAAATCCCAATTGGCATTTAATTGCTTTTGAAATCCAAGTTGAGCAAGTGCATGCAGGTCTTGCTTGCCAATTCCTTGCTCTAAAAAAGTTTGTGAGGACTTCAATAAATTGGTCACCTCTACCCCCCCAAACCAATTTTCAGAACGGTACAAGACCGCGGCAAGTATCACCGGAGAGACTACATTGGTAGCAAGTTGATTGAGCTCATCATCGTTCTCTGGCAATGTGGCTTCATTGACATTGAACGATTGCGAATTGATACCCCCTCCGAGCGCAAATGACAACTTACCAGCCTCATTTTCTATCACATAACCAATACTCGCCAAGGCGATATTTCGTTTAAAAAGACCAATCTCATCTGAATAGACCCTGCCGCCAATAATCATTTTTTCACCAAGAGGCCTGTGGAAAGAGATGTATTGCATTTTAGGAGCTCCTTCAAATCCAACCCATTGTTGCCTAAACCTCAGAGTTAGAGCATTTCTACCGTACATACCGGCACCTGCAATATTGGAGTCATAGGTATTGAACAGCTCAAGCGCACGTATATCCTCGCTTTGGGCAAAGCCCGAGGAGAGGTTCATTGCCCCACTAATACACATTAGACAAATATATTGAGCCGCTTTTCTCATTTGAGCAGATTGACAAAACCTTTAGTGATTTCGTCGTTTATTTCAAGCACATAATAATAAACACCCTGGGGTAACTCCTGTCCACTTGCATCTGTCCCGTCCCACACTACAGAAACATTGTCATAATTCGTAAAGCTTCTCACTTCCATTCCCCATCTGTTGAGCAGGGTGATCTGGTTATTCGCAAATCTTGTTTGTGTAATTTCTCCAATCAGCCAAAGATCATTTTGTCCATCTGCATTTGGAGTGAAAGTGTTGTATAGTTCTAAATCACAAGGAGGTAAATCACCCGAGATGTTGACTAAAATATTCTGACTAATAGAACATCCTCCCGTGGTGACTATATCAAGAATTACCACTTCTTCCTGCGCATAGTATGAGGTGGGACCTAGAATTCCATTCCAAAAAACAGAATCTGATTGGCCACAAGAAGTAATTGATTGGATGGTAATGAGTGGGCCATTTTCTCCAATACAGCTAGGATACACAATTTCAATAATTGCTTCAGGATTAGCATTGAAAAGTGGTTGATGGAAACCTTGAGTAAGAATTGATTCATTAGACACCGAGGTAGCGTTTTCCATTTGACCTAGTGTGTATTCAAGGTTCACATCCCCAGAGCTGTTGCCTGCGCCAGTTGCAGCTATCACTTGTCTTTCAAGCACAATTTGACCGCTCAACTCCGAAAAGAGAACCAACACAAAACATGTAACTATGGTCTTTCTCATTTTCATGGATCAATTGAGTGCAATGACATACCAATTGCTTCCGTCAGATATGATTTCAACGGTTTCACTGCTGAACGTTTCCAATGAATAAATCAACTCTCCTTCAACGGTCTCACCAGCTTGAGGTATAATATCTACATCTCCTACAATTGGGGAATCGAAAGGAATTCCAAATTGTTTTATCACATAAGATCTCCCTGGGCACGCTGTGGCACTGGGTAAGTTAATGGTGACATCTCCGTTTGTGCAGTTGGCTAGAATTACATGTTGTGTCGCATCGAGAGTAATCACTACAGGCCCTTGAAATTGGTTAATCTTTTTAGCCATTGAAGTGTTCATGTGAAATCCACTAGTTGGCACCGTGATGCCCACTCCAACAGGTGTTTGTGTGTGATAGATCGCATCATCGGTGATCTCCCAATCTTCATCAGTGGCTAATTCGCTCAAATCAACAACAAAGGCATCATCACCTTCAACTATGTTCAGAAGTGGAGACTCAAATTGAACAAGATTGATTGATTCACCGGACAATGCACTTGTGAGCATATCGGTTAAATCAACCGAATGAGTAACCCCATCCTCTATAATAGAAAGTTCATTGTTTTGAGCGGAAAATTCAGAAATAAGTTCATTGTTTGGGTCAGCATCAGCGTCGTCCGAATTTGCTACTTCCTGAGCGTAAAGAGCATAAGGAACAGACATCAGTTGTGTGGTTCCGAACCATTGCCATTCCCCACCATCATCCTCAAGTTCTACCTTCAAAAAATGAATGTCTGAGCCCCAAGAAAGGTCAGCAAAATCATCAACAGTTCCGTTTGAGGAGCTTGCGCCCTCCCCGATTGTAAGGTTGAAAAGGCCAAATTGATTGGTTAGCACAAGGTGTTCTTCCTCGTACTCCAAAGTCCCATCTGGATTGCTTGTGATGATACCAAATCGTACGGCAACTTCTTGGTCTTGCAGGGGCCCTCCTTGTAAGTCTCTTGCAACTGCTTGATAAGACATTCCTTGAGGAACATTTCCTTGACAAACAGCCGATAATCCAATGACCAGTCCAATTCCAGTAAGAAATATTGAACTTATTGATGTTCTCATGACGTGTATGTTTTACGAAGTTGAAGTTAAATGCTTCAATTCGGTCCACGCCACGAGCCACGTCAAGATATCAACAGTAATACAATGAAAATGGGCTATTTAGAGGTATTCATCTCCACCCATAACTTGTGGGCTACTTCAAGTTTTTCATACCACTCTTGTCCATATTTCCGAATCAGTGCGGTACGAGTGAATTTGTAGACTGGGACATCCATTTTAGAACCACACGCACAAGCTGGGCTACATATTCCCCATTTGTGATAATTCAATGCGTCATAATCTTTCAGCACATTGATTCTAACCGGATAAAGATGGCAAGAGATTGGTTTTTGCCAATCAACTTTACCATCGCGATGAGCCTGTTCTATTGAGCAAAGTGCGGTGCCATTCTCTGTGAACTGGACATAAGCGCACTCCTTGCCGTTCACTAAGGGAGTTACATAATCACCATCCCGATCAACCTCATAAAGTCCATGCTTTTCAATGGACTCGAGGCCTTCTTTGCGCATATAAGGTTTAACTTGATCGAAAATCCTGTCAAGGATTTCGAGCTCTTCCTCTTCGAGAGGAGCTCCGCTCTCACCTTCTACACAGCATGCTCCTTTGCAAGCAGAAAGGTCACAAACAAATTTTTGGTCAAAAAGGTCCTCGGAAATCAGGGTTTGATCTATCGCTATCATTCTCTTCGGTGCCCAACATGCGTTGGAGGTATAATTCAGTTTTTCTCTTGGCCAAATTTACTTCTGTGCCATCAAAGAAGTGCAAAGTTCTAGTTTCTTTCGAGAATCTCCTTACTTGATCGATATTTATCAGCACGGACCTGTGCGCTCTAAAAAATCGTTCGTCATCCAATTCCTCTGTGATATATGACAAATTTCGAGAAACCAAATGTTCTTCACCCTGTGAAGTAAAAACCTTGGCATATGATCCTTCTGCAATTATTTTAACGATGTCCTTCCTCTCCACAAAAAGAATGTCGTTGCGATTCCGAATCAGGTATTTATCTCGATCATCCATTTCTGGATAGGACACATTGAACTTTTTCACAATGCGTTCCATGGCGCTATTGAGTTCTGCCGGATCAACTGGTTTAAGGAGGTAATCATCCGGGCTCACCTTTATTGCAGTGTAAGCATATTTCATGTGTGCGGTCACAAAAACGAGGTGAAACGGTCTCTCAGGAAATAATCGAAGGACATCAAAACCACTGAGCGTAGGCATGTTGACATCTAAAAAAACCAAATCAGGCTTCAGCAGCCTAATTAATTCCACAGCTTCTTCTGGCTGTTGAGTAAAGGCCACCACATCCACTATTGGAGTGTGATCAATCAGCAGTCTTCTGAGATAATCAATTGCTTTGATTTCGTCATCCAGTATGAGGGTCGTCAGTCTACGCATGGCAAGGGTGAACCTAATTTACTGAAGAAAGTTCATTTGTCCACATCAAAAGGCGAATGATGCGCTCAATTTAATTGCCGCGTCATCTAAGAAATCCCCAGAAGCGTAGTTTCCGTATCGGTAGAAAAACCCAAGACCTAGGCCAGTTACATTTGACACCAACAGATTCCGAATTTCAAGTCCACTCTCGAAGTAACCCTTTTCCAAGGTCTCTGCCCCTCCATTCAGATGAAGCTGTGACTCAAGAATGGAACCCCAACCCATATTCTGGACAAGAATAAAATGCGGCGAAAAATTACCTGTGCTAATGAGGTAATTTTTGAAGTTATGTCGGGCAGATATTGAGACAAACTCAT
>CAZKMC010000216.1:0-4948 GCA_964553485.1 uncultured Comamonadaceae bacterium | reverse complement strand
CCCAATGGGTCCTTTGCAACTTGCTGATTTTATTGGCCTGGATGTTTGCTTGAGCATCATGCGTGTTTTGTATGATGGTTTCGGAAATCCTAAGTATGCGCCATGTCCACTGCTAGTAAACATGGTAACAGCTGGAAAAATAGGCGCTAAATCAGGCGAAGGTTTCTACAACTGGACACACGGCACAAAGGATTTAGTGGTAGCAGATAATTTTGCACGCAAAGACGGCAATATGGAGTTGTCTTAAGACACTTACTTCAATCTTAGAAAAGATTCAAGATCGGAAAATCATCCATGTAGATATGGACGCGTTCTTTGCCTCGGTGGAGCAGCGAGACAATCCTGAATTACGGGGAAAACCGATTGCAGTTGGCGGAAATCAAGATCGTGGGGTAGTGGCGGCAGCAAGCTATGAAGCACGTCAGTTCGGAGTTCATTCCGCAATGCCTTCGCGCATTGCGGCAAGAAAATGTCCCAATTTGATTTTTGTCCCCCACAGGTTTGATGTCTACCGAGAAGTTTCTCAACAAATCAGAGCCATTTTCAGAGAGTACACGGATTTAGTTGAACCACTTTCTCTGGACGAAGCCTTCCTTGATGTCACCCACAATAAAATGGAAATGACTTCTGCTACGCTCATAGCCGAGGAGATTCGTCAGCGAATACATCAAACTACCAAACTCACTGCTAGCGCAGGAGTGAGCGTCAATAAATTCCTTGCCAAGGTAGCCTCAGATCAGAACAAACCAGATGGTCTTACGCTTATTCCTCCCGCCGAAGTAGATCAGTTCATTGCTGAACTGCCTATCAAAAAATTCTTTGGAGTGGGACCTGCCACTGCAGAAAAAATGCAACGCATGGGCATATTGAAAGGAGCCGACCTCCGTAATTTTTCCCGTCCCGCACTTGTTCAGATGTTCGGCAAAATCGGATCGTACTACTGGCACATTTGCAGGGGAATAGACAACAGACCAGTCCGTCCAGATAGAATTGCTAAAAGCGTGAGTGTGGAGACAACCTTTGAAAAGGATCTCACTGAACTCACTGCAATGGCAGACATCCTTGCTGGATTAACAGAACGGGTTGTTAAGAGGTTAAAAAGTAGCGAAGTAAGGGGCAGAACCGTTTCTCTTAAATATCGCTATGCTGATTTTACGGTGCACACCAGGAGCCGTACTATTTCAGATTATACAGACGAGCATGCAGATATTCTGACAGTAATTCATGAATTGTTGCATCAGAATTTCCTAGAACAACCTGTTCGATTGTTGGGTGTGGGAATGAGTCAACTCAACACGCAAGAAGCTCCTGCTAAAGCAGGTCAGCTTACGCTTGGTTTTTGATTATTTCAATTTCCTTGCGGACAAAAGCTGCAAGCTCACGGACATTTTCTCTTGAAAAGTCAAAGCGGATTCCGGCAGTTTCGTAGATCTTGCCAATGGACTTGGTGTATCCTAATTCCAATGCATTTCGGTAATCCTGAATGGCTTTCTCCGAATTTTCTCTGTAGGCCCTGTAGACCATGATTGCACCCAATTGTGCCATCCCGTATTCGATGTAATAAAATGGCACCTCGAACAAATGAAGTTGTTTCTGCCAGCTAATTTTTCTGGCTTCTTCACATCCAGACCAGTCGGTAAATCCGTCGTCAAATTTATTCAGAATCTCCTCCCAAGCGTTGGTTCTTTCCGCAAAAGAATGTGCGGGGTGGGTATAGATCCAATGTTGAAAAGCATCTATAATAGCGATCCATGGCAACACACTGAGAATGTCTTCCAGGTGATCCATTTTGGCGCGCTTTAGCTCTTCTGGGTTGCTGTAGAAAATATCCCAATGGTCCATGCTCAGCAGTTCCATACTCATGGAAGCCAACTCGGCAACTTCGCTTGGGCAGCTTTTAAAAGCGCTTAGTTCTAATTGGCGGTTCAGAAATGAATGTACTGCATGACCACCTTCGTGCATCATCGTGACGAGATCGCGTTGAGTGCCTACGGCATTCATGAAAATAAAAGGAACGCCAATCTCATAAAGTGGATAGTTGTACCCTCCAGGTGCTTTCCCTTTTTTGCTTTCTAGATCCAGATGTCCCATGCGGTCCATGGTGTCGAGATATTCTCCAAACTCTGGAAGTACTTTGGTAAAGACTTCAATACTTTTAGAAACCAGTGTTTTTACGTCCTTGAAAGGCTTCAATGCTTCCCTTCCCTCTGGATCAACTGCTAAATCCCATGGTTTAAGGCTTTCAAGTCCCATTCGCTCCTTTCGGGCCTTTTTGAATTCTGCGATCAATGGAACTATCTCGCCGGCGATACTTTCATGGAAGTCAAAACAATCTTCTTTGGTATAATCAAAACGAGCCAGTGCGTCGAATTTATAATCGCGGAAATTCGGATAGTCTGCATTTTTTGCCAAATGATTACGTAGGCCTACCAAATCAGAAAACAATGCATTCAGTTTGTCTGATACTTCGCTACGGCAACTATGTATCTTATCAAAAACCTCTTTTCTTAGGTTTCTGTCTGGAGACTGTAACAATGCTCCAGCTTGTTGAAGTGTTTTTTGCTCTTCGTCGATCTCAACATTGAGCCCTCCATTAATTGCACCGTATTCCTGGGTTCTGTTTTGAATCTGTGCCCGTAGTTCCACGTTCTTTTCGCGGAACATGTCTATGGACTTTTTTAGTTTCTTCAAATAGATTGCATAGGCCTCACCTTTCAATTCTGAGGCCAAAGGATGGTTGCATATCTTCTTGTCGATTTGATCAGCCATTGGAGCAATCTTAGGCTGGATTTCCGCAACAAAAGTTTGATATGCTTTTACCCTTTCCTCGTCCGTGGTGTCTATGGTCATTTTGATATAGCGCCAGGCAGCATCTTCTTCCAACACCGCTTCCAATTCAGAAACATCAAGTAAGAAAGCTTTCAGTTCTTCCTTGTCATGAATTTCTCTTTCCACTAATTGCTCAAAAAATGGTGCAATATCATCCCAGGTTTGAATGGACAGATCTTCTGGTAAAAAATGTCTCGGCGGTCGTTCTGGAAGTGGGGTGGTCATGGTAGTTCGATTTATGCTTTTGTTGACGATTTATCGTCAGAAGCAGATGCTTGGTCTTCTGTTTCTTCAATGATTATTGCTTCTTCAACTGCAAGGTTGGAAGTTTCATCTTCATTGAAAAAGTTGGCGTTCAACAAGAAGTTGAACCACTGCATCAGTTTCTTAAGGTCACTGTGATAGACTCTATCCTCATCAAAATTCGGTAAAACATCCCCCATGAAGTTACGCAAATCTTGATGGGATGCTTTTTTAGAGTTAGGTGCTTCTTTGCCTTGGGTAACCTCTAGCATTTTTGCAAATACTTCCTTTAACGGAACATCTTCTTCATAGGTGAAAATGCTAATGTCCTCAAGCGAGCTAATTTTAGCGGTTGCAGCTACCGGCAATCGTTTTCCATTTTCCATTGATTCCACAATGATACTTGCTCTGCTTGTTGTGATCAATCGATGAAGTCCTGGCTTGCCAGCAATTGATAGAATGTCTTTAAGTTCTTTCATAAGTTTATTTGAAGGTGCAAAATTAAGAAGTTTCCTTCCTTCGCCTCTATAATTCTGTGAAATTGGGAATGTCTTTTAACCATTCCACTGTTCCTGATTTATGCAATTTTAGACAGTAATGCTGTAAACCGTTGGTTATGAGTAAATAAGGAACGCCTAAAATCAAGTTGTAGCGTGCAATTTGATCCAAGGTGTGTTGATCTAATTTGATTTTAGGGCGTTTACATTCGGCCATGAAAACAGGCTTGCCTTCTGAATTGTACACAACTAAATCTGCTCGCCTGTCCATTTGATTGATTTTCAATCGGTGCTCAAGCATCATAAGGCCTTTGGGAAATGCCCTTTCTCTGTACAGAAACTCAACAAGATGTTGGCGAACCCATTCTTCTGGAGTCAGGACAAACCACTTTTTTCTGAGATCGTCCCAGATGAGTTCGTTGTCAGAATAACGATCTATTTGAAAATCATATGGTGGAAACGTGAGTCCTTGCACCACACAAAGGTGCTAATTCCAATTGAAACAAGCCCTGTAGGGCAGTGCAAAATACCTGTATAAATCCTCAGCATTCAGATAGGTACTCCAAGTTGATTTTCGTTTATTTGAATCATGGAAAACAAAGATGAAATTGTAGCCAATTGGCTCCCGCGATATACTGGAGTTGATTTAGATGGGTTTGGAGAATACATCTTGCTCACCAACTTTGATAACTACATAGAGAAGTTTTGCGAATGGCACAATGTCCAGATCGCTGATCCTGCTAAGGCAATGCCTACTGCCACTTGTAAATCCAAGAACATCACTATCATAAACTTTGGGATGGGAAGCGCCAATGCCGCTACAATCATGGACCTCCTAAGTGCTATCAAACCAAAAGCAGTGCTTTTCCTGGGCAAATGTGGTGGACTAAAAAACAAGAACAAACTCGGCGATTTAATCCTACCATTGGCAGGCATCAGAGGAGAAGGAGCTTCCAATGATTATTTCCCGCCAGAGGTTCCGGCCTTGCCAAGTTTCTCATTACAAAGAGCAGTTTCTTCTACCGCCAGAGATCACAATGTGGATTATTGGACAGGTACGGTCTATACCACCAACAGACGCGTCTGGGAGCACGATGAAAAATTCAAAGATTATCTGATTACCATTCGAGCAATGGCTATTGATATGGAAACAGCCACCTTGTTCACAGTGGGATTTGCAAATAAGATTCCTGTGGGGGCCTTGTTGTTAGTGAGCGATCAACCAATGGTTCCGGAAGGCGTAAAGACTACCAAAAGCGACGAACTAATCACCAAAAATTTTGTTGACCTGCAAATCAAAATAGGTCTCGAAGCTCTGGAAGAAATTCAAAATGAAGGTAGATCCGTCCGACATCTTAAGTGGAGCTAAGCCATGACAG
>CAZKMC010000215.1:994-4963 GCA_964553485.1 uncultured Comamonadaceae bacterium | reverse complement strand
CTTTGGGCCGCGGCCCCAAGAACAGACCGGCAGTTCCAGAATTGGGTACAGTTACCCATCCATTTACCGCCTACGGTTTCAAGGAACTCCCTCAAGATGAAACCTTGCTTATTCGCAACGCGACGATCTGGACTTGTGAAAAGGAAGGCATTCTCAAAGACGGCGACCTGCTCATACACAAAGGCAAAATAGTGGCGGTGGGACAAAATCTCACAACCAATGATTATTTCGGTAAAATTAAGCCCACGGTTACCGTGTTTGATGCACGTGGATTGCACATTACTCCGGGAATCATTGATGAACATTCGCATGTAGTGATCAGAGGAGGTGTCAATGAAGGCACTCAGGCCAGTTCAGCTGAAGTGAGCATTGCAACTTCTTTGGATGCTGAGGACATCGATATGTACCGCCATCTAGCTGGAGGTGTAACTGCCGCTCAACTTCTGCATGGTTCTGCAAATCCAATTGGCGGACAAAGCGCCATGGTCAAATTCCGCTGGGGACTCACGGAAGATGAGCTGCTGGTCAAAGGCGCTGCGCCTTTTATCAAGTTTGCCCTTGGAGAAAACGTGAAGCAGAGTAATTGGGGAGACGATCAAACAGTCCGCTTCCCACAATCCAGAATGGGGGTGGAACAAGTGTACTACGATCATTTCATCTTAGCCAGAGAATACGGCGAAGCTTGGAACACATTCGAAGAAGCGCTCATGAAAACAACCCGCAGGGAACAACGCCGTGGAGAATTGCCGAATGCTCCTAGAAGAGATTTAGAACTTGAAGCACTTTGGCAAATTCTCAATCAAGAGCGTTTTGTGACTTGCCACAGTTACCGTCAGGATGAGATCAATATGTTGATACATGTGGCCGATTCTATGGGTTTCACACTCAATACCTTCACTCACATTCTAGAAGGGTATAAAGTGGCAGATAAGATGAAAGCTCACGGGGCTGGGGGTTCTTCGTTTTCGGATTGGTGGGCATATAAATTTGAAGTGAAGGATGCCATTCCGTACAATGGAGCCATTCTCTGGAGTCAGGGAATTGTGACCGCATTCAATTCTGACGACGCAGAAATGGCCAGACGCCTGAACCAGGAGGCTGGAAAGGCTGTGAAATACGGAGGTGTGCCGGAAGAGGAAGCACTGAAATTTGTGACACTCAATCCCGCAAAACTCCTTCATTTGGACCATCGAATGGGTTCGTTGAAAGTGGGGAAGGATGCAGACTTTGTGATCTGGACGGACCATCCACTCAGCATCTATGCCAAGGCAAAAAAGACTTATATAGACGGTAGGTGTTACTATGATGCAGACAGAGACGTAACCATGCGCGAGGAAATCAATACAGAACGAGCAAGGTTGATTCAGGCCATGCTCAATGAAGGAGAAAGCGGAGCTCCTACCCGCAAGCCCAAAGAGAAAGTAAAACAACATTATCACTGTGATACTGTAACTGAAGAAAATCGCTAGACCATGAAAAAATTGATTCAAACAACTCTTTTTTGTGCTTTGATGTTCTTCGGTTTAATTGCCGTAGCTCAGCCAACCCCAGCACCTGCTCAAAGCGAATCCATCTTGATAGTGGCTGCCACAGCTCATTTGGGAACCGGAGAAAAAATTGAAAATGCGGCCATAGGTTTCGTCAACGGCAAAATCAACTTTGTGGGGAGAGCAGAAAAGGTAGACCGCAAAAGCTACCAGCAAGTGATTGAAGCAAAAGGCCAGCATGTATATCCTGGTTTCATTGCCACAAACTCAACTTTAGGGCTACAAGAAATTGGGTCTGTAAGAGCCACACGAGATCAATATGAAGTTGGGACTTTCAGACCTAATGTCCGTGCCGTGATTGCTTTTAATACTGATTCTGAAATTACCCCAACTGTTAGAACAAATGGGGTGTTGATGGGGCAGATCACACCACGGGGCGGGACAGTTAGCGGCACAAGTGCGGTGGTGCATTTCGATGCCTGGAACTGGGAAGATGCCGCGATTGAAATGGAAGATGGTATTCATGTGAACTGGCCCTCCATGTACCACAGACACCGTGAAGGTGGAAAAGTGGATATTCAAAAAGTAAAAACGTACGACCAAAGCCGACATGAAATTGAGCGCTTTTTTGGCGAGGCCAAGGCTTTTTGTCAAGGAGGTTCCAAGCAAGTAGACCTGAGGTTTGCCGCCATGTGCGAAGTATTCAACGGCGACAAAAGACTTTATGTCCATGCAGACGGGATCAAAGAGATCAAAGAAGCAGTAGCGTTCAAAAATGAAATGGGAATTAATCACCTTGTGATAGTGGGTGGGTATGACAGTTACTTGTGTGCAGACATGCTTCGTGAACAAAACGTGCCTGTCATCTTAAGAAGAGTGCACTCAATGCCGTGGCATTCGGCGGATGACATCGACCTTCCATACAAACTCCCAAAATTGCTTGAGGACGAAGGCGTGCTGTTTTGTCTTCAGAATGCTGGCGGAATGGAACAAATGGGAACGCGTAATCTCCCATTTTACGCAGGAACAGCGGTGGCATATGGACTTACTTATGAGCAAGGGGTAGCGGCAATTTCATTGAATGCTGCTAAGATCCTTGGCGTGGACAAACAGTGTGGGTCTTTGGAAAAAGGAAAAGACGCCACCCTCTTTATTTCAGAAGGTGACGCCCTCGACATGATGACCAATTCTGTATCGTTTGCATTTATCCAAGGCCGCCAGATTGACCTAGACAATCGGCAGAAACAACTGTATCGAAAGTACATGGGCAAGTACGAGGCGGCAGGAAAATAGCTACTCCACGTAGAGGGCCAAATTCTTAGGATAACGCACGTTGTACCTCAGGTTCACCGTTTTGTCTTTTCCTGGATTGACCGCGAGGTCCCAGAAAACTCTTCCATTGGTTTCATCGTGGGTGCCACCGCTCAAGGTCTCGGCATTGACCTCGATTTCCTCTGAAGTACTAAGGGGTAATTGATCTTCAATGCGGATGTTGATCTTCTCGCGCTTGGCATTCAGCACTGTGATCTCCCATTCGCGGGTGACTTCATAGTCGCTGGACATGATCTTTTTCTTGCTGTCTGATTTAACACGTTGTCTATTTACTTTGATAGAAGGATCCGGCCCAAGTGAAATATTCAAGGTGTCTGCGGTTAGGTCCAAACGTAGGTTGGATTCGCCCACATAGCTATCTTCAAAATAGACGTGCATCTTCCCATTTAACAAGTTGAACTCTTGCCAGTCCATGATGCGAGCAGTCAGGTACGCTGTAAGGTCCAGTTTCGGTACACACTGGTACATATAATCCGTTTGCATTTCAAAATTCTTCAATTGCACAGAGTACTGCTTGCCGTCTGTAGGGAAGTCATATTTTCCTTCCACCCTATACAAGGTTTGAGTGGGAGAATAAGCCACAGCGACAGTAGCAAAAGTGCTTGCCGGAACGGGGGCCGGTGCTGTTGCATGCGTCGGAGTAAGTGAAAGAGTTTGTGCCGGTGCGTAGTAATTTTGCGTTTCCTGCATTGTATAATTACGTAAGGACTCCTCACTAATAACTACGGCATCCATAAGCATGTCAGAGCCTCCTAATGTCACGTTCATTACGCTTCCACTCACGTTGAGAGAAGTTGGAACGTGACCGATGTAATTGTAGGTAAGAGTCGTGGCACCGATCGGTAATGTCAAAGAATAACTACCGTTCATGTCTGTGGTGGTGCCAACATTGGTTCCTGTTGCTTGTACCACTCCTCCAATCAATGGCTGACCATTAGCATCAAACAATTGTCCCGTTACCTGGCCCACATTTGGGTTGTAAGCCTGCGATTGTTGGTATTGGTTTGGATTGATATACTGCGTTTGACCCTGTGGACGTGGATTTTGAAGATAGATCGGAGTTAACGAAGGCTTGGTCCTGTTGTTTTTAGGATTACCCGTAGAGATGATCAAGTTGACATCTTCCCAATCTTCTCCACTGCTTTGATAA
>CAZKMC010000215.1:0-984 GCA_964553485.1 uncultured Comamonadaceae bacterium | reverse complement strand
GCATTGTAGATCAGTTCAAGCGGAGCTTCGATCGAATTGACCCGAGCATCATAAGAAGGAATCCAACCGGCATTGTTAACTTGGTATGAGATCTTGAACTCAGCAGTGGTTTGTTTGTCGTTCCGAACACGCACAATCTTGCGAAGATGCGTCTCTGTTTTCAGCGATTTAAACTCACCGGTTTTTAGATCCAGTTCATACATCTGCTTCTGTAGAGCTTTGACGTTCTCTTGAATTTGGAGGCGCTGAGATCGAATATCCTTGTAACGCTCACGAATATAATCCGCAGCCACCTTCAATTTATCGATGTCCACGCCATTTGCCTGACTCCCAAAGTTCTGGTTCATTGCCAACATCTGCTCTTCTTTGTCATAGATAGACAGCCATCCTTGCTCTTCATTCATCTGCTCCTGAATACGTTGACGTTGTTTCTGGTATTCCTGGTACTTTTTGTTGTAATCCGCACCGGAAAGGGTGTCCGTTTTATAATCATGATACATCGAGAGGATGGTAAAATCTCCGTCGCCTGTGATTCTGATTTGATCGGGACTAATGCTCGAGTGGAGATCTTCAAAAATGAGCAGAAGTGTACCCGGTGGAAGTGGAGTTTTCGCAGTGCGAATGACTTGCGCTCCTTGTTGGTACACGGTTACTTCATCAATAGTGCTTTTGATGATGAGCTCTTTGTCTTTTGCAAAACCCTGCATTATTAGCAAGGCGAATGCTGCGGTGAGTATGGTTTTCATGTCGATTGTTTTAAGTATGATGCACCCCCGTACACCTTTCCATACAATCCGTTCATTTTTTGCCAAAGCCAATTGCTGGATCGAGTCTCTGATGCTGGCGCGAGTTTGCAACTCGTGCCGAAGGTATCCTTTGACCCCCCGCTGGCGCGAGTTTGCAACTCGTGCCTTGAGCTTCCAACAAAGCTGATGCTGGCGCGAGTTTGCAACTCGTGCCGAAGGTATCCTTTGACCCCCCGCT
>CAZKMC010000214.1:0-4967 GCA_964553485.1 uncultured Comamonadaceae bacterium | reverse complement strand
TATTTAATTATTTAAAAGAATATAGTAGTAGTAATAGGCTTGTTAACTCTGTGCAAAAGAGAGTCAATTTTTATTAGCTAATATCACTTATTCATACTTTGATGTAGTTTATAAACATGTTTTACAACGCGATGTTGCAGTATTGATGGTATATTTTGTATGTTATACATAACCTGTTAATAAGAGCAAAATCCGTAAATAGTGCTAGACGTCAAGTTAACAAGATGGATATTGTTGTAGATGGTTTAATCAAAACATCTTCTTTTAAAAGTTGCATTGTTCAGTACTTCTGACGGTTGAGAAAACTAATCGTATTTACCAACTCTACTTGTTCTTTTCTTATACACACTTATTTCACTGTTGTTAACTTAGCATGTTAAGAAGAGTACAAACGGTATTTAGACGTGATAAAAACCGCTTTGAAGCTACACCTTTGTGCTATCTTGGCAATGTATTAATGGTATTATGAGCAAACAAAAAATAATTATAGGAGCAGATCACGCCGGATTTGACTTGAAAGAAAAAGTAATTGAATGGTTAAATTCACATCAATTCGAAGTTGTTGATGTAGGTACCTATTCAATAGAAAGCACAGATTACCCTGACTATGCCCATAAAGCGGCAAAGTTAGTTGGCGAGGAAAAAGGACAGTTAGGAGTTCTTATTTGTGGATCGGCAAACGGAGTTTGTATGTCGGCAAACAAGCATGCTGAGGTTAGAGCTGCGCTTTGTTGGTTGCCAGAAATTGCGGCGCTTGCTAGACAACATAATGACGCAAATATCTGTTGTTTACCAGCACGGTTTATTTCGGAAGAAATGGCTCTTGAAATTACAGAGACATTCTTAAATAATGATTTTGAAGGTGGTCGCCATTCCAGACGAGTAAATAAAATAGCCCAATGTTGAATAGAATATGCATTTTAATTAGCCTTTTTTTTGCAGTTCAGAGCCAGGCTCAAACTAAAGACTCCCTTGCTGTTAAATACGCAGCAACAATTACTTCCGAGGAACTCAGGGATCACCTGATGATTCTTGCCTCTGATGAATTTGAAGGCAGAGAGACGGGTTATGCCGGTCAAAAGAAGGCCGCAGATTTTTTACGCAAGTATTTTATGGAATTGGGAGTTCCGGGATGTATCGATGGTGACTATATTCAATCATTTCCCCTTCGAAAGGAAAGTACACTTGAGTCCAGTATGACAATTGAAAGTGAAGAGCTGACATTTATAGATGACTTCTATTTTTTCCCAGGGTTTGAAGCAAATATGTTTGAGTCTAATGAAGTTGCATTTGCGGGCTATGGGATATCTAGCGATGGATATGATGATTATGCAGGCGTGAATGTAAAGGACAAAATAGTGCTAGTACTTCCTGGAGAACCAATGGATAAGAAAGGCAATTCTCGAATCACTGGCTCAGATATGATGAGTGAGTGGTCTGGTGATTTCAGAGTAAAGAGGGAAGCCGCCCAAAAACAAGGAGCTAAAGCACTCTTAATAGTTAATGAGGATTATGAAAGATATATTGGCAGGGTAAAATATTACTTACAAAACCCAGGAATGCGACTTGATATGGAACGCCCAGAGAAAGAAGCTGTTTTACCTGTTTTCTTCATCAAAAAAGAAACAGCAGACGTTATGCTCTCACTAACTAAAATGAAAAGTGTAGCAACGGCCTCAAAGAAAATTAATAAGAAAGGAAAGTCGTTGAATGCACTTATTGAGACCAAGGTCAAAATAAATGCGAATCGTAAGGCGGAAAAACTAAGTTCGGAAAATGTGTTGTGTTTCATTGAAGGTTCTGACCCTATTTTAAAAGACGAAGTGGTTGTGGTTACCGCACACTATGATCATGTAGGAAAAACAGGGGATGATATATACAACGGAGCTGATGATGATGGATCAGGAACGGTTACAGTGATGGAGATTGCCGAAGCATTTGTAATGGCAAAAAGGGATGGACATGGACCTAAGCGGTCTGTGCTAGTTATGACAGTGAGCGGAGAAGAAAAGGGATTGTTAGGTTCCGAGTGGTATACAGAACACCCGGTATTTCCTTTGAAAAATACGGTGGCAAACCTAAATGTAGACATGATCGGACGCCTTGATGAAGCACATGCGGGTAATGAGAATTATGTGTATCTAATTGGTTCTGATAAGCTTAGCACAACACTTCATAAGATTTCTGAGGATGCCAATGCTAATTATACCCAGTTGGAATTGGACTATACGTTCAATGCTCCAGATGACCCGAATAGGTTTTATTATCGTTCAGACCACTACAACTTTGCAAAGAACAACATCCCGGTGATATTCTATTTCTCTGGGGTTCACGAGGATTATCATCAGCCCACAGATACACCAGACAAAATTCTCTATGATAAGACAGAGAAGATCGGGAGGCTAATTTTCCACACAACTTGGGAGTTGGCTAACCGTGCTGAACGGATCGTAGTAGATGTTGAAAACGACTTTGATTAGTCGGCTGCAGTAAGATCAATTGTTTCAGAAAGAAGCTGCTTTACAAAGAGGTCAGTGCGTTCTGTATAGCGGGTGTAAAATTCTCCTGTGCCAGGGCCATAGAAGCCGGTATGTATTTTTCTTACAGTACCTGTTTTATCTATAAAAATGGATGTTGGAAAGGAGATAATCTGATTGAGCATTGGAAATGTCTGTGACGCCACTTTTTTGCTTGCTTGACCTCCAATATATCCAGGATAGGTTATATCTAAATTAGTGAGGTATCTTTTGACTCTATGTGATGAGGTTTCAAAGTCTTCAGACCTTTCAAATGCTACAGGAATAACCTGTAATCCCTGACTTTGGTATTTTGAATATAGTTCGTTGTAATAGAGAGATTCGTCCAAACAATTTGGACACCAGCTCCCAAAGATTTGCACTATCGTCACCTTTTCCCTGAAATCGGCATTAGCGAAGCTTACGAATTCACCATCGGTACGCACGAGGTTTAACTGGAATTCTTGCAAAGGGTCAATTAGATAGGTAAGGGAGTCTGGGTGGGTTAATTTGGCAGTTGGATTGGGCGCCGCTACCCATGGCTCTTGCCAGTGTTTGCCGCTATAAAAATTTCCGAGAAGCTGTCCGGATTCCCAGCCAGAACCATCGAAGTAAAACAAGTGGGCGCCGTCAAAGCAACTCATCCAAAATGCGTCCCCCTCAGCTAGACCCTCTAGAAAGCGATAATCTCCAGTTTCTGTTAAAAATGTGCCAGTAACCTTATTTCCGCGTTGTTCAAACAGTCCAACCGCTGGGTATTCATCATCAGATTCAGGCGAAAAGCGCACTTCGAATTTACGGTGTGATTTTTCTCCAATATCGGATTCCTGACTGGTACTAACATCTATATATTCGGCGGTAAACGGAATGACATAGTCAGGCGATCGTTGGGGATAGTGCCAAAATCCTTCAAAACTTCTAGAACTAGTGATTCGTCCGGTTAAGTAGGTTCCATATACAGGAAGCTCAATATACAGAGAGTCGTTTTTGATGCCCGGCACACCGGTATTGATGCGCTCGTCTCCATTGAAGAAAACCAGCTCAAATTCAGGCGTAACAAATAAACGTAGAGGGATCAGTGTGTTTTCAGCGTCCATAACCAAAGACCATTCACCAACTGAAAGAGGAAGCTGATCAGTTGTGGGACTGGGCCCTTGGCACCCACAGAACATGAGAATGCATGACGATAGAAAGGCGTGCACAATTAGTTTCATGCGTTGAAGATAAAAGAAAGAGCGGGCCCTCGTGAGAAGGCCCGCTTTAAATTATAGTTCAAATTTGATTCCTTGTGCCAGAGGAAGTTCTTTTGAGTAGTTAATTGTGTTAGTCTGGCGGCGCATATAAACCTTCCAGGCATCGGAGCCTGATTCACGACCACCACCGGTTTCTTTCTCTCCACCAAATGCACCACCAATTTCCGCACCACTTGTGCCAATATTGACGTTGGCAATACCACAGTCAGAACCTTCTGTAGACAAGAATTTTTCTGCTTCACGCACACTATCAGTCATGATTGCAGAAGACAATCCTTGAACAACACCATTCTGTATTGCAATTGCTTCATCAACACTAGTATAGCGCATGAGATAAAGGATTGGAGCAAATGTTTCCGACTGAACAATTGGGAATTCGTTTTTAACCTCAGCAATGGCAGGCTTGACATAACAGCCGCTTTCATAACCTACTCCTTCTAGAACTCCACCTTCGACAAGAAACTTCCCGCCTTGTTGTGAAATTTGGCTTAATGCGCTATTGTAGTTATTAACTGCGTCTTTGTCAATTAATGGGCCTACGTGGTTTGTCTCATTCAAAGGATCCCCAATGCGTAATTGGCCATATGCACTGGTAATGTGATTCTTAACCTCTTCAAAGATTGAATCATGAATGATGAGCCTTCGCGTGCTTGTGCAGCGTTGACCACATGTTCCAACTGCACCAAAGACGATTGCCGGAACAACCATTTTTAGATCAGCATTTGGAGTTAGAATTACTGCGTTGTTTCCTCCAAGTTCCAATAATGTTTTTCCAAGACGAGCGGCTACTGACTGAGCAACGATTTTCCCCATACGGATTGAGCCTGTGGCGCTAATTAGCGGGACGCGATTATCGTGAGTCATCATTTCACCGACTTTATAGTCACCGTTTACTATTGCGCTGAGTCCTTCAGGCAGGTTGTTTTTTTTGGCAACCTCATTGAAGATGTTTTGACAAGCAATTGAGCAAAGGGGTGTTTTTTCTGACGGCTTCCAAACGCAGACATCACCACAAACCCAGGCCAAAGCGGCATTCCAACACCACACGGCTACTGGAAAGTTGAAGGCTGATATTATACCCACAACTCCTAAAGGAAGATACTGCTCGTACATTCTGTGTCCGGGACGCTCACTGTGCATTGTGAGACCGTATAACTGACGGGATTGTCCAACAGCAAAATCACATATATCGATCATT
>CAZKMC010000213.1:0-4994 GCA_964553485.1 uncultured Comamonadaceae bacterium | reverse complement strand
GCCTCAACAACACAAGTACAAAGTCTATATCATTGATGAGGTGCATATGTTAAGCACTAGTGCATTCAATGCATTCCTGAAAACGCTGGAGGAGCCACCAGCACATGCCATTTTTATTCTTTCTACTACTGAAAAACACAAGATCATTCCTACCATCCTTTCAAGGTGCCAGATTTTTGATTTCAACCGAATTTCCATTGCAGACATGGTGGAGCATTTGCAAATGATTGCAAAGAGAGAAGGAATCACTGCGGCACCGGAAGCTTTGCACGTGATCGCTCAAAAAGCAGATGGCGCTCTACGAGATGCACTTTCCATCTTTGATCAGGTAGTGGCCTTTAGTGGCAATGAACTGACTTATCAAACGGTCATTCAGAACCTGAACATCCTGGATTACGATTACTATTTCAAAGTCACAGACTGCCTACTAGATGGAAACATCCCGGGCTCACTGGTCATCTTTGATGAGATCTTGGATCACGGCTTTGATGGACATTTGTTCCTTGCCGGACTTGGTGAACATCTCAGAAACATCATGGTCAGCAAGGATGCTTCTACCTTGAAGCTGATGGAGGTGACGGAAGGTGTGGCTGAGCTTTACGGTAAACAGGCAGAACGTCCAGATCTTCACTGGCTAATCAATTCAATGGACATCCTCAATACCGCGGATGTGCAATACAAGACGAGCAAAAGTCAACGGCTCCTAGTAGAGCTGGCATTGATGCAGATTTGCTCACTGACTTCGCTTGACGAGGTTGAAAAAAAAAAATCTAACAGCCTCCGCCTAATCCCAATTGTGAAGGAGCACGAGCTGCACCCCTCAATTCCCGCTAGAGACAAAGTCAGGCCGAAAACAGAATCGGATTCTTCTGATAAATCGATTGGCATTGAACGCCCGCAGCCAATTGCTGTGCCGACAGGTTTTCGGAAAAAGACAGCCGTCCAACTTGCACCTCATGATCGATTCCGATTGAGAGAAGAACTGGATACAGAAAAGAAGACTTCCAAAGAAACAGATGAGGGACAGGTGCTTGAAGCTGAAATCCGTCCCACCAAAGAAGTGACTGTAGAAGCACTGCAAGGCGCATGGAATTTATACGCCAACTCATTGAATGAGCTTGGGAAAAAGAGTTTATCCTCTACGCTAAATGCTGAAAAACCTGTTCTGGAAGGGAATGTGATCAAGTTGACGCTTAGTAATTCCATTCAAGAAATGGAAGTGCTGGACATCAAATCTGAAATGATGGAATTTCTGCGAAATCATTTACAGAATTTTGATCTGGATGTGGTCCTCGATGTCCAAACCGTGAATCACACAAAGGTTCATCTCTACTCAGACAAAGAGAAGTACGAGGCCATGAAAGAAAAAAATCCGGCCTTGGAAGAACTTAGAAAGAGGCTAAATCTCGATCTTGAATTCTAACCCGAGCCGGATTATTTAGTTGTGTCTTAGTTTATAGTATTCGAGTCACTTGCCACGCTTCAAATGCGTCCTTTTGCTGTGAATTCAATGCTTTCTTAATGGATTTAGACATCTTGTCGTTAAGCTTACGAGATTCTTTGCTCAATGCGCTTACTTCTTCTTTGCCAATGGCTTCATAGTATTCCTGGCATGCGCCGATGATCTCAGATAAAGTTGATCTATCTTGAATGCCACATATTTTTTCAATCTCATGAGCTCGTAATTGAGCCATGTCGAAGGAAGTCATTACAGAAGATTTCTTTGATGGAGCAGAGCTAATGGCTCCTGCATAGTCTTGAGCATAACTGGCTCCCATGCCAACACCAAGAGTAACGATTAAGGTTAGGATAAGCTTTTTCATTTTGATTAGGTTTTAATTTTTAGCAAACTTTCGGACCACTTAACTGTTGTGAGCTTTTACAAAGCCAATGAAAAATATCATCTTCCTTCTGTCCTTCCTGCTCATCAGCAGTGCGATATATTCCCAAAACGGGAGTATACAAGGCAAAGTTTCTGATCGCGTGTCGAACGTTTCTCTTCCTTTTGTAAGTGTGGTCCTACAAGGCGCTACAACAGGCGCTAGTACTGACCTAGAAGGCAATTACACACTTTCCGGTCTGAACCCAGGATTGTACAATGTGGTGTTCAGTTCCATCGGCTACAAGGCAAAAATGGTTTTTGAAGTGGAGGTTTCCAACTCACGTGTGACCTACCTCAATGTGCAGCTGGAAGAAATGGCGGTAGAAGTGGGAGAAGCAGAAATTGTGGGAAGCTCGTTCAGCAACCGCGAGGAAGCGCCGGTCTCTGTACGCACCATTGGAGTGAATGAAGTCAAAAGGAATCCTGGAGGAAACCGTGATATCTCAAGAGCCATTCGCAGCCTTCCGGGGGTTGCTAGTGTGCCAAGCTTTCGCAACGACATTATCATCCGCGGGGGGAGCCCCAATGAGAACCGCTTCTATATAGACGGGATCGAAATTCCCAACATCAATCACTTCGCTACGCAAGGTGCTTCTGGAGGACCAGTAGGCCTTATCAATGTGGACTTTATTGAAAACGTGGAATTTTATTCAGGGGCTTTTCCCGCTAACCGTGGGAACGCCCTCAGCTCGGTGCTGGAATTCGGCTTCAAAGAAGGAAGAATGGATCGTTACTCTGCCAATGCAGTGGTGGGAAGCAGTGATGTGGGACTCACCGTTGAAGGTCCCACAGGAGAGAACTCCAGCATCATCATGAGCGCCAGAAGATCTTATTTGCAATTTCTTTTTGAGGCGCTCCGACTTCCTTTCTTACCCACTTACAATGATTTCCAGTTCAAGTGGAAGACCAATCTTGACGACAAAAACCAGATCACCATTCTGGGATTGGGTGCCATTGATCAATTTGAGCTCAACACAGGGCTAGCAAGTGATCTCGAAGCAGAAGATTATCTCGATAACAAATACCTGCTAGACCTCTTGCAGATCAATGAGCAATGGAATTACAGCATCGGCATCAAGTGGGACCATTTTGATGAACAAGGCAAGTGGACCTACGTGGCCAGCCGCAATATGCTGAACAACGATGCTTTCAAACATGAATCCAATGATGAAAGTCTGCCGCTTACTTTCGATTACAACTCCAGGGAAATGGAGAATAAATTTCGGGCAGAAAGACTCACCTACAAAGATGGCGGCTGGAAGATCAACTACGGAGCCAACTATGAGTATGCGAGGTATTCGAACCGTTCTGAATTCCAGCAATATTCGTTCACTGAAGACACCGTGATCAACATTGATTACAACACCGCCTTTGACCTTCACAAGTATGGCGCATTTGGGCAGCTGAGCAAAAAAATGCTGCAAGAAAGGTTGGTTTTGAGCGCCGGGGTGCGCATGGATGCGAACAACTACTCGGACGACATGAGTAATCCCCTGGATCAGCTCTCTCCGCGTTTCAGTGCCAGTTATTACGTCTCGCCGCGCATCAGTTTGAACTTCAACACAGGTATTTATTATCAGTTGCCGGCTTATACGGTTTTGGGCTACGCCGAGGAAGGTTCCTTGGTCAACAAAACCAACGGTGTTCGATATATAAGGAACAAACAGCTAGTAGCGGGCATTCAATACGATCTGAACGAGCGCAACAGCTTGATCACTGTAGAAGGGTTCTGGAAGCAATACGACCAGTATCCGTTGAGCAAGAACAAGCAAATTGCCCTAGCCAACTTGGGAGCTGATTTCGGGGTCGTTGGGAATGAAGAAGTCCTTTCTACAGCTGAAGGCAGAGCCTATGGGCTTGAGTTCTTGTACCAGCAAAAACTCTTCAAAGGATTTTACGGAATCCTCGCCTATACTTATCTCCGTAGTGAGTTCACAGACGGTTCTGGCACCTACATTCCATCAGCCTGGGACAGCCGGCACTTGGTGTCGTTCACGGGCGGAAAGAAATTCAAGAAGAATTGGGAAGTAGGAGGAAGGTTCTTGCTTTCAGGAGGTTTGCCTTATACCCCATATGATCTAGACGCCTCTTTGGCCATTTCAACGTGGAATGTGGCACGTTCAGGTTTGCCGGATTACAGCCGACTCAATTCGGAGCGTATTGATGCCTTTCATCAATTGGACATCCGGGTAGACAAGAAATGGTTCTTTGAGAATTGGAACCTCAACTTGTTCCTGGACATTCAAAACGTATACAACCGAGAGACACCCTTGCAGCCAATCCTAGATGTGCAGCGTGATGAAGCCGGAAACCCCATTGAAGATCCAGCGAATCCCGGTTCTTATGTCCCGAGGTTTGTGAACAGTTCGAACGGTAGAATTTTGCCAAGTATCGGAATCATCGTAGAATTGTAGTTAGAACTTCCGACCATTCATGAGAATCGACAAATATCTTTGGTGCATCCGCGTATTCAAGACCCGAACAATGGCTACCACGCATTGCAAGGAGGGGAAGGTATATGTGGCTGACAGTGTTGTGAAGCCTGCGCGTGAGGTGAAGGTAGGGGAGGAGATCGTGATACGGAAGGGGGCCATACGCTTTAGCTGGAAGGTGACTGACCTACCCAAAAGCAGGGTGGGTGCAGCGTTGGTGGGAGACTACGCGCTGGAAACAACGGCGCCTGAAGAGTTAGAAAAATTAGAGATGATACGATTGGCACAAAAAGACATCCTTCATCGGCCTGGAAGGCCAACCAAGAAAGATCGAAGGGACTGGGAAAACTACTTTAAATAATGGAAGCCAAGATCATTCCCGCTGCGCTTACACGCCCCTTGCGCCACCGGGTGTTGTGGCAGCACATTGAGCATGAGGAAGATTGTGTGATCGATATTGATGAGCGCGAGGATGCGGTGCATTTAGGGGTGTTTGATGGTGCGGAACTGGTGAGTATTGGTTCTCTCTTCCGGATGCATTCAGACAAGATTGCCCATGCCAAACAGTACCGTTTGCGTGCCATGGCAACGGATCCGAAGCTACGAAAGGCCGGTGCCGGAAGGTTGCTGATCGAGAAGGCTTGCGAGGAGTGCAAGGCCCGCGGTGCAGAAGTGCTGTG
>CAZKMC010000212.1:4068-5010 GCA_964553485.1 uncultured Comamonadaceae bacterium | reverse complement strand
CAACACGAGCTTCGATACTCCCCGTAGAGTCTCCAAAACACAGCACGTCTTCAGTTGTTATGATCCAAATAAATGGATCTGGGTCCGTCAATACAAGATCCTCGGAATACGAGCAACCAATACTGTCGACGATTGTTAATTGATAATTTCCAGCAGAAAGATCGGTGGAAGAGATGGAATCGGTTCCTTGCATCCAGGTGAGTTGAAGGCCAAGCTCATCCGCTTCCAAAACAGTCAAACTTCCATCTTCTGAGCCAATACAACTTGGGTTTGTTGTTAGGATCTCATAGCTCACTATTGGCGCTGCCAAAACTGTAAGTGTATCCGATTCTTGAACGATACCCAGAGAGGTACTTGCGGTCAATGTGTAGAAACCGGGTTCCGTGATGTCGACCTTGTTAGAGTCGGGTCCGTGAGACCATTGGTAAGTATCAAAACCATTTATCTCTAATGAAAGTGTATCGTTGAAGCAGAGGTAAACGGTATCTTGAGGCCATGCGATCTCTAAACTGGATCCCTCAAGGATGTTGAGCGACTGATTGGCTGGAATATTATAGAAAGAGTCAATATGTCCTGATGGCCATTCGAGAATAAGACTGTCAACCATAGACGCATTTCCAAGGCCAAAAATATCTGAATGAGAATTCTGAGAAAGATAGGATTCTCCACAAAGCGTATACTCAACTTCTTGATTTCCATTCAGATAGCAGTGGATCCAAGTGCCAATTCCATCGCGATTAGAAATTTGACCTTCCAGATCTACCTTGAGAAAGGCATTCTCATTACCACTATTCAACCAAAGTCTTGCAGCCACTCCTTGAGTGGAGCCAACTAGTATGTCAGTGAAACCGTCGTTATTTAAATCTCCAATGGAGCTAATGTAAGACTCGCCTTGATCATTGAAAAGAAAAGCTTCTGAATAGGAAATAAACTCTCCTTCAG
>CAZKMC010000212.1:0-4058 GCA_964553485.1 uncultured Comamonadaceae bacterium | reverse complement strand
ATGTTTGCTTGAAAAAATGATTTTGGTTGTTGTTATCAATTGTGTTATTCAACACATGCAAATCACGGTTGCCATCATTATCAAAATCCAACCATTGAGCGCCCCAGCAATTTGTTCCAAGCGTCAATCCAAACTCATCTGCTACTTCCTCAAATTCTTCATTTCCGAGGTTTTTTAGAAGCACATTTGAATTACTATCTGAGATGTAAATATCCAAATGACCATCGTGGTTAAAATCTCCAACGGTATTGGACATGGCATCTCGCACAATATCTGAATTACTTTGGCTACTTACATTTTCGAAAGTTCCATTCCCTAGATTTTTGAAAAGTTTGTTTGGGGGATATTTGTCGTCGATGATATACAGATCAGGCCAATTGTCATGATTATAGTCCAGCCAAGTTGGTTGGAAACTGAGGTGATTTTGTGAATTTATACCTGCTAATTGGCTTTGTTCGGTAAATGTGTTGTCACCATTATTTCGAAATAGCCAGTTATAAACTTGACTGTCCCAGTTGTAATTACAAACATACAAGTCAAGGTATCCATCTTTATCGTAGTCCGCCCATGCAGCTCCAAAAGTCACTGCTTCTGAGTTTTGAATTAGTCCAGAACTGAGAGAGATATCCTCCAATTCACCCTGATTGTTGAGAAGTAGTCTCAAGGTTGAATTGATAGAGGTTATTAAAATATCATAGTCGGAATCATTGTCGATATCCACATATGTCACTTGTTTTACATCTGCACTGTTCGAAATTGGGTCATCTTCTTGCAAAACACCCTGTTCATTCCTGAATCTACGGATACTCAGGCCATTTCTACACACTGTCAAATCATCCCAGCCATCATTGTTGTAATCGAAAAAGGTCACTCCGCTACCATAATCTGCATTGAATGAATACACAATTACATTTTGTTCAGACGCTACATTCTGGAATGTTTGAGCAATTGACTTGTATCCTTGACAAATCAGAATCAAGCAAGTCGACATGATCGGGAGGGATTTGCAAAAAACCGAAATCAAGCATCTTTTCATATCTGAAAGATACGACCCCTCGCACAATAGGTTCCAAAAAGAAAGCCGACTTAAGTCGGCTTTCAAGAGATTAGTGATTTAAGCGAATTCTTCTTCTGATTCATATGCCTGAATAATTTCTTCCTGAATATTGGGAGGCATACTTCCATACTCGTGAAAGGTACTTGTATACGAAGCTCTTCCTTGAGAAAGCGAGGGCAGTGATGTGGTGTACTTATGTAAGTTGGCTAATGGGATTTGGGCATGGATTTGCGTGTATCTCCCAACAGTGTCCATTCCACTGATCACAGCCCTTCGCGTCTGTAAATCGGTCATTACTTCACCACATTGCTCTTCGGGAACTAAAATCAAGGCTTTGTAGATAGGCTCCAATAGTTTGGGTTGCGCATCTTTAAATGCTTGTCTGAAAGCCTGCATTCCTGCAATTTGAAATGCCATGTCGTTGGAATCTACGGGGTGCATTTTTCCGTCATATAGAATCACACGCACAT
Source organism: uncultured Comamonadaceae bacterium (assembly GCA_964553485.1). GTDB lineage: Bacteria > Bacteroidota > Bacteroidia > Flavobacteriales_D > Sanyastnellaceae > CAZKMC01. Next base: position 2,531 of record CAZKMC010000212.1, on the reverse strand, counting down.
CCCGCACATAAGAACCGGTGAGAGGACCTTCTTCCATACATTGCATTACTCCTTTCAAAACAGAAGGAATGAAGCGAGTATCAATTGAGCCGCCGGTGATTGCGTTGATAAACTGCAATTTCCCGCCACCTTCTAGATCAACAAGCTCGTTTCCTCGGATGCTAAATCCAGAAGGCATATCAGCATCTGTAAAATAAGGTTCGATTCGCATATGTACTTCCGCAAATTGGCCTGCGCCACCAGACTGTTTTTTGTGACGGTACACGGCATTAGTGGCTCTCTGGATGGTTTCTCTATATGGGATTCTTGGCTTATGGAACGACACCTTCAAGTTATATATGTGTTCCAAATTCCATTTGATAGTTGCCAAGTGCAGTTCGCCCTGGCATTTGAGAATCATTTGTTTGAGTTCTTTGGAATAATGAACCTGAAGTGTAGGATCCTGGTCCATCAATTTTCTAAGTGCCTCAGTGAGTCGTTCATCATCTTTTACCTCATCTACCGTCACAGCAGTGCGCAACCTGGCTTGGGGAAATTCAATTGGTTTGATATGAATGTCAGTGGCGAGGGCATGTAAAGTTTGATTAGTATCGGTGTTTTTCAATTTGAGAGTTGCGCCAAGATCTCCTGCTACCAATTCATCCACAGAATTTCTGGACTTGCCATCCATTACAAACAACTGGTTCATTATTTCCATCTGATGTGTATCTGAGTTTTTGAGCTGAGCACCTTTTTTCAATGTCCCTGAAAGCACTTTGAAGAAGGAAATCTTACCTAGTTTTGGTTCAAACTCTGTGCGAAATACGAAAAGGACAGTAGGGTCTGAAACTTTTGGGTTGACATCATGCCCTTTTTGAGATTGTTCTGGCTTCATTTCAGTGGAAGATGGCGCTACGTTATCAATAAAGCCCATTAATCTTCCGCTACCCATGTTGTTGCCTGCAGAAAGACAGAAAATTGGAAAAATCTCATGGTTCATCATTCCGGCTTTTAATCCTTTTCTCATTTCATCCTCATTGAGATGGCCTTTGTCAAAGTACAACTCCATGAGTTCTTCGTCGTTTTCAGCAGCCTTTTCAACCAATTCATTATGCAAGGCATTGGCCTTTTCCATTTCTTCTTGGGGGATGGCGAGTTTTTCAGGTTTGCCTCCCTCTGACGGAAACTTGTACATCGTCATCTTGAGCAGGTCGATTATGCAATTAAAACCCTTCCCTTCATTATAAGGATATTGCATGATCACTGCATTTTGCCCGAAGTGCTCTTGGAGTGAATTGACTGCGTCTTCAAAGTTTGAGTTTTCATGGTCAACTTGGTTAACCGCGAAAATGACAGGCTTTCGATATTTGTCGACGTGATTCCATATTAACTCAGTACCAACTTCAACGCCGTGTTGTGAATTGACGAGCATCACACAAGTTTCAGCTACTCTTAAGGAAGAAATTATTTCGCCAATAAAGTCGTCTAATCCAGGAGTGTCAATAATATTGATTTTGTAATTCCTCCATTCAGTATGTAGAGGTGTAGCATAGACTGAAAGTCCCCTTTCTTGTTCAATAAGGTGGTAGTCAGATACAGTGTTTTTATTTTCTACAGACCCTCTACGGTTGATTAATTGCGCTTCATAGAGCATCGTTTCTGCAAGAGTCGTCTTCCCACTTTTCGCCCCACCGACCAACACGATATTCTTGATGTGGTTTTCATCAAATTTATTCATAAGCTGAGTGTTTGGTTGAGTTAAGAAATAAAGATCGAAAGGTTATCACTTTGATACCTATCAAATTACACCAAGCAAATGGTAAAAACAAGAGGATGTAACGAATGTTAGTTTCAAAAAAAAAGCGATCTCGAAAGAGATCGCTTTGACAATGGGTGTTTCCGGAATTAGTTTTGCACCGGATTGTAGTATTTCAATGCTTCAGGCATGAATTCATTGAGATCATTTACACGCGTTTCATGATTTGGGTGGGTGCTAAGGAATTCAGGTGGCTCAGCGCCGCCTTCTGTTGACATTCTTTCCCAAAACTTTGGTGCTTCTCTTGGATCATATCCTGCCATTGACATAAAGATAAGTCCCATTTTGTCTGCCTCACTTTCGTGTTGTCGACTGAAAGACAAAGCTCCCAGGCCAGTGCCGATTCCATAAGAGGATAGGAAAATGTTTTGCGCCGCTTCTGGTTTTTCTTGTAATAGAGTAGCCAAGGTAATTCCACCCATCTGAATGACCAATTGCTGGCTCATTCGCTCATTTCCATGCCGGGCAATGGCATGTGCAATTTCATGCCCCATCACTACAGCCAAACCAGCTTCGGTTTCAGCAACATTTAGAATTCCGGCATAGACTACAACTTTTCCGCCTGGCATGCACCACGCATTAACCATTGGGTCATTGACAAGTTTGAACTCCCATTCAAAGCCTGCAATACGTTTTTGTTTTCCATGTTCGGTCATATAAGACTCCACTGCCGTTGCAATGTTTTGCCCTAATTTCTGAACCATTTGGGCTTCTGCATTGCTAGACGGAACGGGAG
>CAZKMC010000211.1:4362-5011 GCA_964553485.1 uncultured Comamonadaceae bacterium | reverse complement strand
GGTCCATGACTTGAAATGGACTTTCTACACCATTCTCCCATTGATCGAACGCAGAATAATATGTTAAAATTCGATTTTCAGGATTTACAACCCCACTCCCATCGTATGCCATAGCATCGAAATTGTAAGCCGTTCCTGCACCACCAATCCAAAAAAGCCTGTCGTTCAAAACCGCAGCACCACTTCGATATCCGTCAGCTTCGGGGCTATCTTCTAACAATTCCCAATCTATTATACCAGGGTTCTCAGGATCGATCTGTCCTGCGCGCAATCTGCTATTTGCATTGAAAGCAAAAGTTCCGTTCACACCGCCATGATAATAAATTCGATTCCCAACTATCTCTCCAGACGCTCCAAATGCCTTCCAACTTCCACTGTTCGGGACGTTTGTTCCCTCAATCCACTCATTTAATTCCGGATTGAATATTTGCACATTGGGAACATTGCCATTGTTGCTCCATCCTGTAACCACATAAATCAAACTATCCTGCCACAATACCTGGACATGGTCGTCTATCGCAACGGGTATGTTTTCCGCATCGCTGAGCCACAAATCGTTCTGAGTATCATAAACGTGAACTTGATTACTTGAGACTTCCGAAAAATTCTCATTTACATGATACCCTCCAATTAGATAGATCTTTCCAAT
>CAZKMC010000211.1:3446-4352 GCA_964553485.1 uncultured Comamonadaceae bacterium | reverse complement strand
CGCAATAAAGCCCATGGTGTCTGGAACATCCTGAAGCTGATACCAAAGATCCGTTTCGGTGTTGTAGCGAAAACTTTTTAAGTGGATGCCGGAAGGACTCAAAGTCTCGTCAATCCCACTGAAACTGTACACACAAAGCGTATCACCGAAATACCCACTGGTGACAGCATTGTTCGAAACAGGCTCTGGCATATCTTCTAACTGTTGCCACGTCCAACCTGGTTGACAATATGTTGGAAAAGCCATTATCAAAAGGGCAAACAAAATCAGCAAAGAACACTTTTGCATCATATGAGTAAAGCTATGCCAAATACGAATAGTCCCGCTAAAAGCAAAATCAGGGTATAGGGTAAAATGGCCTTCGCTTTGAGGCCAGTAATCCCAAGTAATGGTAGCGCCCAAAAAGGCTGAAGCATGTTGGTAAGCTGATCTCCATAAGCCAGTGAGAGAATTATTTTGTTCAATGGTACTCCAGTATCCAAAGCTGCCTTGATAATAATAGGGCCTTGTACTGCCCATTGCCCACCTCCGCTTGGAACGAATACATTTACGATTCCCGCAGAAAAGAATGTAACTAAAGGCAACGTGTCTGCACTTCCTATGGTCATCAAACCCTCCGATAGCCAATCCACCATTCCGGAACCTTTCATGATTCCCATGACACCAAAATACAATGGAAATTGAACTAAAATTCCTGCGGCTCCTCCAATGGCCTTATCAACTGCCCACAAGAAACTGGCAATCTGTCTGTGCAATGCGAGCCCCGTCCCTAACATAAATAGGTTAATCCAATTGGGAGTAAGGAAACCGATTCCGCCACTGGTATTGTTGAACATTTTGAAGAGGCTTACTGCTAAAATCATCAATCCCACCAACACACCTATCCATTTTGAGTAATCCATTCGC
>CAZKMC010000211.1:0-3436 GCA_964553485.1 uncultured Comamonadaceae bacterium | reverse complement strand
CTCAACTCCAGAAATGTCTTTATACCCCAATGATTTCGCAGGTCTAACTGATATAGATGGGATTGTACCCTTGCTTCTTTTACCCACAGCGTACATCAAAAGAGGTAGAAGAATTAACAACACGATGGCTACCGATATGTTAAGGCTACTCCCCAGTGTGTCACTCATTGGAATACTCTCTGGCAATTGATTCACGGCGTCTGCTGACATTGTACTGGCCATTATAGATTTGAGATGCCCTGGTTCAGCCACTTTGATCAACGATGATCCGCTAAGTCCACCGTGCCAAACCATCAAACCCGAATATCCGCATGCACCTATCAATGCATAATTGAGGGGCTTTTGCTCCTTTGTGTAGTATTCGCCAACTTTCCTGGCAAAAATTGCCCCGAATACCAAGCCCATTCCCCAGTTGAAAAAAGCGACTAATAGGGTTAAGAGGGTTACCGTAAAAGCTGCCTTAGCGGTCGAAGTACAAAACCTAGCAGTGAATACATCTATCAGTTTCGCAACTGGTTTTGTTAATGCCAGGGTATGTCCCAATACCAGCATCAACATCATTTGGAACGCGAAGACAATCAGACCCTGATCCCACAAGCCCTCTTCCCACCAATTGGCCAATTGTCCTAAATAGCTCCACAATGAAGTTGTCTCAGGCTTGCCCACAACAATCGACATAAACGCAATTACCCCGGTTAAAACCAGGGCAATTGAAAATGGAGAAGGCAGGACCTTCTTAAAGTATTCAGCAATTTTTTCTGCCACGACGGCCATAGGCCGAAATATTAGAATGGGAGATCGTCTCCTTCTTCAGCACCTAAATCAATTGGGGCATTGGTGGGCATTGGAGCTTCTCCAGAAGGACTTGAAGCTGTTTCTCCAGCAGTCTCTAATGCATCAATTTTCCATGCATTCAAATTCACAAAGTACTTATCATTCCATTCACGTCCACGCACATCAAACTTCACATTGACCTTGTCTCCTGGAGAAAAGCTATTCATCAATTCAGTCTTCTCTTTGAATAATTCAAATTTGATCTCTTGGGGATATTGGTCTTCCGTAGTGATGACAAATTCACGTTTGATGAAACCTGAATCAAATCTTTCTTCGTCCATGATCACTTTGATCTTGCCTGTCATTTCGTAACTCATAATCTTAATTTTTATCCGTTGTTAAAAGTCAGCAAAGTGAGCCATGCTGAGTTAATATCATTTTTGTCTAGCAATACTTTTGCTCGTGTGTGCAACGCCATTTCTAATTTAATAGGTTCGTCACTCAATTCAATAAAAAGGTCTGCTAATTCAGTCAATTTGTATTCGTTGACTTCTGTTTCATCAGGCACATGCTCCACATTGGCAAGTTGAGCGAGGTTATTACCCGTCAGCACATTACTTTCTCGTACATCAGCAGGCAATTGATCAACACCTATTCCCATATTTTGAATTGGCTTCGCAACTTCGAACAATGCTTCAGAATTGGTTCTGCTATAGAAGTCCCCACCACATCGGCCTACAAGGTCCATTTTTAATGGGTCAATTTTCCCATCTTCTGTCAACACGTGATCCGCTATGTGCATTCTTACCACTTCAGCAATGACTAAATTCCCAGCGCCACCTTCATGACCTAATTCAATGACCTGTTTGACAATACATTCCATTTGAACAGGTGATTCCTTTACCCTGAAAGGCCTAACTACTTCAGAAGGAATCGGAGTTAGGCCGGCTTTTACAAACTCATTTACGCCTTCGTCATAAGCAGTACTGGCCAATGAACATTGATGAACCAGTTGATAATCCACCACATTCACAACTACTTCGGGTACCTTCTTCACATTCTCATATGTGTGTTTGGTGGTATTATCCCTTCCACTTCTAGCGGGTGAAAAAATCAAAATAGGAGGGTTTGCTGAAAACACATTAAAGAAACTAAATGGAGCCAAATTTGGCCTTCCTAGCTCATCAATGGTGCTGGCAAAAGCTATTGGGCGAGGAGCTACAGACCCCAGTAAAAACTGGTGCAATGCTCCAACTGAAATATTCTTGGGATCTATTGTTTTCATTCTAGCCCAGCAAATTTAGGGCTTTGAATTGAGCCGAAAGAACCTAATAAGCTCGATTTGTGAACGCTTTATCTACAATTTGGTCTATTTACGTGACCTAGACTCCACTTCTGAGATGCTGTTGAGGACTTTGGTTTTTAGGTTTTCCTTGAATGCCAATAAGCGCTGATACAAACTCTCATCGGCGACAGCCATAATTTGCGCGGCAAGAATTCCTGCATTTTGAGCTCCATCTAGTGCCACTGTGGCCACGGGAACACCTCCAGGCATTTGTAGAATTGACAGAACGCTGTCCCATCCATCAATGGAATTTCTTGATTTGATAGGAACTCCGATAACAGGCAATGCTGTTAAAGAAGCACACATACCTGGCAAGTGAGCCGCACCACCTGCTCCAGCAATGATGACTTTTATTCCACGATTTGCAGCATTCTGAGCATACTCAAACATTCTCTCGGGAGTGCGATGCGCGGAAACTACTGTGATTTCGAAAGGGACCTTCAATTCTGAAAGGACATCGGCTGCTTGTTGCATTACGTTCAGATCCGACTGACTTCCCATTATTATTCCTACCATGATTGCGCTTTCTTAGTTCTTTGACAAAAGTAGAACATCAATTTCAAATCATCATACCGACAATAGCAGCGGTGTATAGACACGCCAAGGTACCGCCTATGAGTGCCCGAACGCCAAGTTGCGACAAGAGTCCCTTTCTATTGGGAACCAAGGCACCAATGCCACCAATTTGAATTCCGATCGAAGCAAAATTGGCGAAACCACAAAGCACATAAGTGGCCATGATGATGGATTTCTCCTCAGCAAAAACCGCATTGGTCTTCATGTCTCCCAGGGTGGCATAAGCGTAAAACTCATTGAGTATAGTCTTCTCTCCAAGGAGCTGCCCTACCAACACCACGTCTTCTGAGCACACACCTATCAGCCAAGCAATTGGTGCTCCTACGTATCCCAAAATAAATTGAAATGACAGCTTGTCATAAGACGTGTTTGAAGCAATCATTTCATTGATTCCGGTAAATCCGCCGAAAAGCTCCAGAACATAGTTTCCTAGGTAGATGAAAGCCGTAAAAACCAAAAGCATAGCTCCTACATTGACTGCCAACTTTAAGCCTTCAGACGTTCCATTGCTGATTGCCTCTAGCACATTACTCCCCATTTTATCTTTGGAAAGATGCATGCTGTTGTCAAACTTCTCTCTTTCAGGAACCAATAATTTGGCCGCCGCAATGGCTGCTGGAGCACTCATCATTGACGCAGTAAGCAAGTGTTTTGCAAAAAGCTGTTTTTGAACAGGATCAGCTCCTCCTAGAAAGCCGATATAACTGGCTAGAACTCCTCCTGCAATTGTTGCCATTCCTC
>CAZKMC010000210.1:0-5086 GCA_964553485.1 uncultured Comamonadaceae bacterium | reverse complement strand
GCCATGCACGCACACGGTGCGGTGTATGTAGATTTGGACAATGACGGCGACTTGGACCTGGTCACCAACAACGTGGACCGCACGGCGGGACTCTGGAAGAATCAAGTGGACGGGCAAAGTCATTTCCTGAAAGTAAAAGCAGCCAACGGAATTCCTTCCAACAATGTCCGCGTGGGACTCTATTCTAAAGAAGGCAACCAGTTTCGCGAATTCCAAGCGGTCAGAGGTTATGCTAGTTCCATGGAAACACCAGTGCATTTTGGGTTGGGCAGTCATAACCAGATCGACTCAGTAGTGGTGTGGTGGAAGGGCAACCAAGCTTCCGTATACATAAATCCTACCGCAGATGAAGTGCTGGAAGTACGTCCCGAAAACCTCAAACGCATCCGCCGCTATCCGCAAAGAGACCGCATGTTTGTCAACGCACTTGCCCAAGTGAAATTGGGAATCACCATGCCGGAGAATGAGTTTGATGACTTTGAAAGAGAGATTCTGCTTCCGCAGAAAATGTCGACAGAAGGTCCACTTTTGGCCACAGGCGACATGAACGGTGATGGCCTTGAAGACCTCTGGATAGGCGGAGCCACGGGCACTGCAGGAGTGATGATGTACCAACAACAAGGGGGCTTCTTTATGAAAGCCACACAATCTGCCCTTGAACAAGACGAGCGTTATGAGGACGTCGGAGGCTGCATAGTGGACGTTGATCAAGATGGTGATCTAGATCTTTACGTGGCAAGTGGGGGGAATGAATTTCCGACAGGTTCTGAAAATTACACGGACCGTCTCTATTTGAACAACGGCTCTGGCGTATTGCAACGTAGCAAGAACTTACCAGCTGTGAAAGCCAGCTCTGGGAGAGTGATTGCGGAGGACATTGATGCAGATGGCGACATAGACCTGTTGGTGCTCGGCAGACAAGATCCGGGACGCTATCCTTTTCCCGGACAAACGCAGTTGTTGATCAACAACAAGGGAGTATTTACAGATCAAATCGCCCAGTTAGCTCCTGAATTACAATTCGCAGGCATGTTGACTGATGCCCTTTTTGCCGACATGGATCAAGACGGTGTCCGCGACATTGTTATTGTAGGAGAATGGATCTCTCCTCGGGTTTACCCAAAAAAGGAAGGACAGTACAAGCTGGATGAAAGTTGGTGGCCGCCGGGAATGAAAGGGTGGTGGTACAGTGTGGAAGCTGCAGACGTAAACGCCGATGGGCGCATGGATTTGATTTGTGGGAATTTGGGTTGGAACAACAAGTTTCATCCTTCTTTGGACTCGCCGTTGGAATGTTATGCCACTGATTTTGACGGCAATGGAACGCTGGACATCGTGCTGGCGAAACACCGGGGAGATGAGTTGCTCCCGGTGCGCGGAAGAGAATGTAGTTCGCAGCAAATGCCTTATATCGCTCATAAATTTGAGACCTTCCAGAAGTTTGCCGAGGCTGACCTTCGGGAGATCTATTTGCCAGAAAAACTTGAAAAAGCCTACCACATGAGTGCGGAGAATTTCTCTTCGGTGGTGATTCTGAATCAAGCGTCTGGTCTACAAGTAATGGAACTTCCTACAGAAGCCCAACTTTCTGCAGCACGTGCCATCTATGTGGAAGACCTAAACGCAGATGGACATGTAGATTTGCTGATTACTGGGAATATGTTCAATACGGAAGTGGAAACTGAGCGCTACGATGCGGGAGGTGGAGCAGTGCTTCTAGGCAATGGAGACGGTTCGTTTTCGGCATTAGCTTCTCAGGAGCACGGATTCAATACGCCGGCCGATGCGAGAGACCTCACCACGCTCAAAATGGGCAATGGGCAAACACTTTTTTTGGTTTCAAATAATCAACAACTTTTGCAAGCTTTTTTCCTCAAATCATCTACCCAGAATCAGCAGTAGGATAGACGCGAGAGACAATCCAATTCCCACGTAATTCCAAACGGTATAGCGCTCTTTGAACATGAAAAGAGCCAGTACAGCGCTCATACAAACTACGCCGAGATTATTTACGGGAATAATTGCGGAACGGTCCAGCAATTCAGCGTCTAGTGTGAGTACCAGAAAATAAATGCTTGAAAAATTCACTGCTCCCAATACAATTCCTGCCAATAAAGTCATGCGATTGAACCTCACCTTGCCGTTTCCGGCTTGCACCAGAATGAACAGCGTACCCAGCACGGCAGCGGTCAGAAATGGAGCAGAAGTGAAGAGGAACTGATCATTTTGACTGATCAGGATGGAACTGCTTGAGAATGAACCAATGATAATATCGATCACGCCACTTCCTGTAAAGATGATCAGTGGCAAAAGAAGTAGGCGCCAGTTGAATTTTCCGGTTTTTGGCTTGCGCGAGGAGAGGATCACTCCCGGTATGGCAAGCACAACTGCTACTAGTTTGAAACCCGTCACTTCATCCAATGGATCTGTGAGCATGAACCAGGCGACAGGAATCACCAGCGACATCTTTGTTGCAATGCTCGCTGCGGAAACACCCAATGTCTGGGATGTGCGCGCCATGAGGTAGAACAGCACAATGAAGAGACAGCCCATCAAGGCAGCGGCCATGAACCAGGGTTGCGACATCCTTTCAGCGTAATCATACGGCCCTTGGATCAAGAACATTCCACACACGAAAGCGGTGATGTAGTTGACTACAATTGCCGGAAGCGTTTCAACTCCCCATCCCGGGAAACTCCTGAACAACAGGAAAATAAGTGTAGAAGAGCAAATGCTCAGCAGGAGAAAGATCATGGGCGAAAAAATAGGTCTATGCGATCCGTTCCAAAGAACGTACTTTCTGCCAAGTTTCCTTCGAGTTTCGGTGCGGGAAGCCCTTGCCCCAAATGCACATTTCCTGTCAAGACGCGTGCCTCATCCCAGAGATAAGTTTCAATAAACGAATTGAGCGTCTTGGCGCCACCTTCTACAATCACACTTTGGATGTTACGCTTGTAGAGGTCTTTAAGCACCTCATTCACCAATCTGGAAAAATCGACCTTGATGTACGTCAAATGATCTTCAACTCCTTCTTTGCGTTCATTGAAAATGAGGGTAGGGGCTTCTGAATTAAAAATGGCAGCGCTCGTGGCTACTTTCAACTCACGATCTATCAAAATTCTAAGCGGATTTCTTCCAGGATATTCTCTAACCGTCAATGAAGGATTATCCGTTAGGGCTGTGTTGGTTCCTACTAGAATAGCGGCCTCTTCACTTCTCCAACGGTGGGTGAGTCGCTTGGATTCCGGAGAGGAGATCCAATGGACGCCTTTATCATTGATCCCTCGTAGGGCATCTATATACCCGTCAAGGCTCTGGGCCCATTTCAGGATCACGTAGGGACTTTTTTTCTCATGGAAAGTAAAGAAGCGACGGTTGAAGTGGCGGCATTCCTCTTCCATCACAAAGGCCTTCACATTGACTCCATGTTCTTTCAAATAAGCGATTCCAGCTCCATTGACTTCCTCAAATGAATCTGAACAACCTATTACCACTTTGGGAATTTGATGCTCTATGATCAAATGCGCACAAGGAGGAGTTTTTCCAAAGTGTGCACATGGTTCCAGGTTGACATACAATGTAGACTTGGATAATAAACTGGGGTCATTGACGGAATTGATTGCGTTGACCTCTGCATGGGCCTCGCCGTATTGCTGATGGAATCCTTCGCCAATCACCTTTCCCTGATGCACAATTACGCAGCCCACCATCGGGTTTGGCGCTACTTGTCCCGCACCTAAACCAGCCAGGTCCAGGCATCGTCGCATGATAAGTTTGTGATCCATCTATGCTTTTTTGGAGCCTGCGGCTAACAAGGTGTTTTTGAGGAGAGAGGCAATGGTCATTGGGCCTACACCACCTGGAACCGGAGTAATGAAGGAACACTTGGGTGCTACTTCGTCATAGGCCACGTCTCCCGCAAGTCGATATCCTCTCTTCTTGCTGGAATCATCCACACGGGTAATGCCCACGTCAATCACTACAGCTCCTTCTTTGACCATGTCTGCGGTTACAAACTCCGGTTTGCCAAGCGCTGCCACAATGATGTCTGCAGATTTAACCATCTCTTTGAGGTTGACAGTGCGGCTGTGACAAAGTGTAACCGTGCAGTTGCCTGGATTTGTGTTGCGTGCCATCAAGATACTCATGGGCGAACCCACAATGTGACTACGACCAATTACTACGCAATGCTTTCCTGAAGTAGGAACTTCATAACGTTCAAGCAACTGCATGATTCCGTATGGAGTAGCAGGAAGAAAGGTCGGCAAGTTCAACACCATGCGTCCAATGTTCTCTGGATGAAAACCATCCACGTCTTTGTCGCGGCGCACGGCTTCAAGCACCTTTTGTTCGTTGATATGGTCGGGGAGGGGCAATTGCACAATGAATCCATCAATGGAGTCATCGTTATTGAGTTGATCTACAATCTGAAGGACTTCTTCCTCAGTGGTACTGGCTGGCTTGCGGATGAGTGTGGATTCAAAACCACATTTCTCACAGGCTTTGACTTTGCTGTTGACATAGGTTTGGCTGGCTCCATCTTCACCAATCAATACCGCCGCCAAATGAGGTCGCTTCAAACCTTGTAGAATTCGCGCTGAAACTTCCTTTGCAATTTCTTCTTTGATTGCGTTGGAAGTTGCTTTGCCATCCAGATTTACCATAGTCTTGTTGTTTACTTGTGCGCACCTTTCATGGCTCCCATGTTACGAGCCATTTTTGCCATTCTGCCTTTGTCAGACATCATGCGCATCATTTTACGGGTGTCCTCAAACTGCTTCATAAGTTTGTTGACATCAGAAACCTCACGTCCGCAACCGCGTGCAATGCGCTTCTTTCGGCTTGAGTCAATCATTGTAGGATTTCCTCTTTCCGCTTTTGTCATGGAGTGAATGATGGCTTCTACGTGTTTGAAGGCATCGTCGTCAATTTCTACATCGCGCAAAGCCTTGCCCATTCCTGGAATCATTCCCAGCAAGTCCTTCACGTTGCCCATTTTCTTGATCTGCTGGAGTTGATCCAGGAAGTCATCAAAGTCAAAGGTGTTCTTCTGGATTTTCTTCTGAAGCTTGCGCGCTTTTTCTTC
>CAZKMC010000209.1:0-5086 GCA_964553485.1 uncultured Comamonadaceae bacterium | reverse complement strand
GTAATCTGTAATTTGTAACTCGTAATTTTTACACGGTCATGATATCTTTTTCCTTTGCTTCGATGATCACGGCCGGAAATATCCGGCCCTACGGGGAACGAAAAACGGCACCATGCCGAAAAAAAGCCCAGTATGGGCGACCTCCGCTTAGCCCCGAGCGGAAGCTCGGGGAATTCCCGGCTCCGTTGACCCACAAGCCCCGTGGGGGCGACCCAAAATTCATCATTATTTTCCTGTTTCAACCAAAGGGAATCCAGATAAAAACATGCCCAAACTACAATCCCGGACACAAAAAAAAGGGACCCCAAAAGGTCCCTTTTCAAAATGTATGTTCTTCGGTAATTATACCGTCATGATATCTTTTTCCTTTGCTTCGATGATCTGATCTACCTTTTTGTTGTAGGCATCTGTCATTTCCTGCACTTTGGATTCTGCAGTTTTTGCTATGTCCTCGCTAAGGCCGTTGTCCTTTTCTTCGCTCTTGATGAAATCGTTGGCATCTCGACGAACAGTGCGAATTGAAACGCGCGCATGTTCTGCTTCGCCTCGGACACTCTTTGTGAGGTCTCTTCTGCGCTCCTCTGTGAGAGCCGGGACGTTGATCATAATCAACTCCCCATTGTTCTGTGGGTTGAGTCCCAAATTGGCATTGACAATTCCAGTGCTGATAGCATCAAGCATTGATTTTTCCCATGGTTGAACAGAGATGGTCCGGCCATCGGGTGTGTTGATATTTGAAACCTGGCGCAAAGGTGTCATACTGCCATAATACTCCACCATCACACTGTCTAACATCGACGGGTGTGCTTTTCCTGCTCTAATCTTGCGCAACTCCTGATCCAGGTGCACAAGCGCTTTGTCCATTTGGTCTTTGGCCTCGTCTAAGGCCATTGTTATCTCCTCAGTCATATTTACTGATTTGTATTCAAAATTATCAGAAATCTACTATAGTTCCCACTTGTTCACCTTCCAATACGCGTTCCAGATTTCCTGGTGTATTCATATCAAAAACGATGATGGGTAATTTGTTCTCATTACAAAGTGTAAATGCGGTCATGTCCATCACTTTCAATCCTTTTGCAAAAACCTCTTCAAAACTAACCCGGGAATACTTAATCGCATCAGGGTCTTTTTCCGGGTCAGCCGAATAGATCCCATCCACTCTGGTTCCTTTTAGAATCACATCCGCATCGATTTCAATCGCTCTTAAACTCGCCGCAGAATCAGTAGTAAAGAATGGGTTTCCAGTACCTGCTCCAAAAATAACCACTCGCCCTTTTTCAAGGTGGCGAATAGCTCTTCTTCGAATGAACGGCTCTGCAATTTGTTTCATTTCAATTGCAGATTGCAGCCTCGTGTCAACGCCTACAGATTCCAAAGAAGCTTGCAGTGCCATTGCATTGATCATGGTGGCGAGCATTCCCATATAATCTCCTTGAGTGCGCTCCATGCCTCCTTCTTCGGCCTGCACACCTCTGAAAATATTTCCCCCGCCGATAACGATTGCGATTTGGCAACCTCTTGCCGACATTTCCTTGATTTCAAGGGCGTATTGTTTCAGTCTGGTATTGTCGATTCCATACTGCTTATCACCCATCAGGGCCTCGCCACTCAATTTCAGCAGCACGCGATTGTATTTCATTCTTTCTATTGGGGTATGAAAGTTTTTGCGAATATCCGAAAATTGCTTTGAACTGCCACAAAACAAAAGAGCCACCGCCATTTAACAAAAGAGCCACCGCCATTTAACAAAAGAGCCACCCATTGGGTGGCTCTTTTAAAAATGTAGTATCAAGTAGCACAGGCGCTTAACTCAAAGAATGACGACGGAACGATGTCACAGTCAAGTCTTTGTTTGCATCAGCCATATACTCCTGAATCGATTTTTTATTGTCTTTGATGAACGGTTGGTTCAACAAAGTAGCCTCTTTGAACCACTTGTTCAAACGTCCCTGAGCAATTTTGTCAGCCATATCAGCTGGTTTGCCTTCCTGGATTGCTAGCTCTTTTCCAATCTCCAATTCTTTGTCGATCATCGCTTGAGGAATGCTATCCTGATCAACTGACACTGGATTCATAGCTGCAACTTGCATTGCCACATCCTTTGCCATCTCATCTGTTACATCGTGGTTGAAACCAACAAGAGAAGCCAATTGGTTACCTGGGTGGTTGTAAGCAACAACCTTGGCAGCTTTGATGCTATCAAAAGAAGACAATTCGATCTTCTCTCCAATTTTTCCAATCTCTTCAGTAATCTTATCAGCTATTTTCAAGTTTGAACCAGGATAGTTCAACGCTTTCACTTCATCAATAGAAGTAGCATTGCCCTGGATAGCGGCATCAAGAATCGCTTCTGCCACTTTTCCAAAAGCTTCATTTTTTGCAACGAAGTCTGTTTCGCAGTTAAGTACCATTACAGCACCTTGCTTTCCGTCTGCTGTTGTTTTTGCAATCACAACACCTTCAGCTGCGTCACGGTCGCTGCGCTTTGCAGCTACCTTTTGTCCTTTTTTACGAAGGATGTCAATGGCTGCTTCAAAATCACCTTCAGCTTCCTGAAGTGCATTTTTACAATCCATCATACCAGCGCCAGTCTGCTGGCGTAGTTTGTTTACGTCTGCTGCAGTAATATTCATTTTCAGCATGTTTTAAAGATAATCGGGAGGTGAGTCCCTAGAAAATTCTGTTTGAAAAGAGAGCTATTTCTTAGCGTCTTCAGATGGAGTCTCTTCTGCTTTCTCTTCAGTAGCTTTTTCAACTTTCGCCTTAGGAGCTGCTTCTGCTTTTGCCTCAGTAGTCTCTACCTTTTCTGCTTTTGCCTTTTTAGCTTCTGAAGCTGCTTTCTTAGCTTCTGCGTCTGCTTCAGACTTTGCCTTTGCAGCCTCTTCGCTTTCTTTCGCCTTCTTTGCTTCTACAGCTGCTTTCTTGTCCTTGTCTGTCTTACGTTCAGAAAGTCCTTCTGCAATTGCCTGGCAAAGTGTGTCCATGACCAATGTGATCGACTTGGTAGCGTCATCATTTGCAGGAATTGCAAAATCAACTTTACGTGGATCAGAGTTGGTATCAACCATTGCAAAGATTGGAATGCCCAATTTTTTTGCTTCGGCTACAGCGATGTGCTCTTTCATGATATCTACCACAAACACAGCTGCCGGAAGGCGGCTAAGATCTGCAATAGAGCCAAGGTTTTTCTCAAGCTTCGCACGTTGACGAGAAATCTGAAGACGTTCACGCTTAGAAAGCGTACCGAACGTACCGTCAGTTTCCATTTTATCGATCTGCGACATTTTGCGGATCGCTTTACGGATAGTGGCGAAGTTGGTCAACATTCCACCAGACCAGCGCTCAGTTACATAAGGCATGTTGATTGCTTCAACGCGCTCTGCAACTGCATATTTAGCTTGTTTTTTGGTGGCAACAAACATCACTTTCTTACCAGACTTAGCAATCTGACGCATTGCGTTAGCTGCTTCATCCAGTTTGATGATTGTTTTGTTGAGGTCAATGATGTGGATTCCTTTTTTCTCTCCAAAGATGTAAGGAGCCATTGCCGGGTTCCACTTGCGCTTCAAGTGACCGAAGTGCACTCCTGCTTCTAGCAGTTGATCAAAATTTGTTCTTGGCATTGTATGTATTGTTTACCTTCCTTAGGGGGCAATACTCAGGTAGCCTCAATTGAGAGTCCTGAACATTTGGATCCTAAACAACGATTTATTAAAGTGTTCAAAAAGCGGATTAACGCTTAGAGAACTGGAATTTCTTACGTGCTTTCTTCTGGCCGAATTTCTTACGCTCTACCATACGAGGGTCACGAGTTGTCAAGCCTTCTGCTTTCAAAGCTGGCTTCCACTCTTCATTGATCTCGATAAGTGCTTTCGAAATTGCCAAACGAATTGCTTCCGCCTGTCCTGTGATTCCACCACCGTTTACGTTGGCTTGTACATCGTACTTGCCAAGATTTTCAGTCAGCTGAAATGGCTGCTGAATCTTGTACTGCAAAGTACCAGTTGGAAAATAGTCGTCGTATTTTTTCTTGTTCACCGTAACGTCACCTTTACCTTCTGAAAGGTAGATGCGAGCAATTGCGTTCTTACGGCGTCCGGACGTGTTGATCACTTCCATAGTTAAGAGTCACCTAGAGGTTATGCATTCAATTTAACTTCCTTCGGTTGCTGAGCCTCATGCTTGTGCTCATTACCTGCATAGACGTATAGATTTCTAAAAATCTCACGTCCAAGTGTGTTTTTCGGCAACATGCCGCGAACAGCTTTTTCAACCATTTCAGTTGGTTTCTTTGCCATCACATCGCGGGCAATTCTAGAGCGCTGTCCACCAGGATATCCTGTATGGTGGATGTACTCTTTCTGATCCCACTTGTTTCCAGACAAAGTCACCTTCTCTGCATTGATTACAATGACATAGTCACCACAATCCGCGTGAGGCGTGAAATTGGTCTTGTGCTTTCCGCGCAATTTCATGGCAATATCTGATGCCAAGCGCCCTAAAGTCTGTCCTTCGGCGTCATACATCAACCACTGCTTGTCAGCGTTTGCCTTATTTGCCGATACTGTTTTGTAACTTGTTTGATCCACGTTTGCTGATTTTAAACGGGTTATAGCTCCCCAAAAACGGGCTGCGAAGATAAGACGAATAATTCTTTTCAACAAAAATACGGAAGGAATTCACAACATTTATTTTTTCCGCTGGTTGAATTGGCGAAAATAGGGGTTTTGAGGTGCCTGGAGGGAGGATTAAAGAGGAAAATGGAAAGGCCAAGATTTAAAGTCAAAAGTGGAAGGCGGAAAGTCAAAGGTTTAAAGTCAAAAGTGGAAGGTTTAAGGTTTATCGCTCAAGGCTAGTTCAAACAGCTGCTGTCACTCTGACTTAATAATCATGACTTACCCATCAATCCAACGGAAATCCCAAACTATGATTCCCCTTTAACAATTAACCTTCCGACACGAATCACAGTCTCACGCCAACGTTGGTCTTTAGAGCAAGAGCACGTGTTTAGAGTAAGTCTTTAATAGGAGAAATACATTTTAGAAATAGAAATAGAACTTAGGCTGAACACCATTTCAAACCG
>CAZKMC010000208.1:109-5101 GCA_964553485.1 uncultured Comamonadaceae bacterium | reverse complement strand
CCGGTTTTTTTTCGGCTTGGTGCCGGTTTTTTTTCGGCTTGGTGCGGGTGGGGATTAAACATTACTCCGTCGTTCTCGATACACGCTGGTTGAACTGGCTCTAAGATTCATTCTTCTCCAATCAGCGCACTCGAACTGACAGCGGGAGTGTGGGCATTAAACATTTGACATTGAACATTCAGTATTAAACTTTTATTTCCCAGTATGTATCGAGTACGTCGTTGGTTTATTCGTCGACAGAAATGACTTGTAGAACTGTGATTTCGAGCGCTTTATTGGGGTTTTGTAAAAAAAATGTATTTTAGCGTGATGTTTCCAAAGCTCACGATCTTATTGACCTTGATGCTGATTGTGGGTACTACCTATTCTCAGTATTCTTCTCCAACTGTCATGGCTACCGCTGGTGGCAGCGGTATTTCTAGTTCTGTGGATCTTTCCTGGACACTTGGTGAGGGAACCATTGTTACCTTGATCAGTCCAGTGAGCCAAGCTACTTGTGGTTTCCACCAGAGTGATAGTATCTGTTTCGGAGATTTCAACTTCGATGGTCAGATCAGTACGGGAGATCTGCTGGTTATGTTATCAGGTTATGGATGCTCCAGTGGATGCGTCGCTGATCTTAACGGCGATGATAATGTTACCACCGCAGATATGTTGATCATGCTCAGTATCTACGGAAATAGCTGTTATTAAATATGCTTATGAAATCCTTGCTTTTTACACTTGCTTTGACTCTAGGAGTGCTCACGGCCTTGGCTCAATCGCCCTTTCAATTCAATTTCCAAGCAGTTGCCAGAGACCTAGCGGGTAACCCCTTACATAACGAAGCAGTAGACTTTCGCTTAAGTATTCTTCAGGGAAGTGAAAATGGAACTGCAGTATACATTGAGGAGTTGTCAACTTCTACCAATAATTTTGGTCTGGCAAACCTGATCGTGGGTTCGGGAACTCCTGTTCTAGGTTCTTTGTCTGCCACTGATTGGGCCGCAGGCCCATATTTTCTCCAGATTGAACTCGACATCCAGAACGGCGATGGCTACCAATTGATGGGTACCAGTGCGTTGGCCAGTGTGCCCTATGCCTTGCACGCAAAAACATCCGAACAGGCTGGGCCAGAAGGTCCTCAGGGAGAGCCAGGACTTCCCGGAGAACAGGGGCCTCCCGGTGAATCCGGAGTCGGAATCTCTCTGGTGGAAGTAATCGGAGATTCGTTGTTCACAACCTTAGAAAACGGAACCGTATTCTCCTCGGCCATTAATGGCCTAACAGAAAGCAGCATTGCCAGTGGGGTAAAGCTTGGATTTTCCGAGTCCACTGCTTGGGTATGTCCAGATGGCGTTACCCAGATCACAATAGAATTGTGGGGTGGTGCTGGAGGAGGTGGGTCTTCTTCCGGATGGGTCTACAATTATTCCAGTGGGTCCTATTGTTATCAGGCATTTTACAACTATCCAGGAAATGGCGGCTACGGCGGCTCCGGAGCCTATGGAGGTGCCGGCGGTAAGGGCGGTTATGTCAAGACCACGTTAGCGGTAACTCCTGGCGAAACCTATGACATCGTAATTGGATCAGGAGGAACGGGAGGCATTGGTGGTTGTCCCATTGGTGTCAATGGCGGTTCAGATGGATTGGTTGGAGAAGAAACATCTTTGGCTTATCAGGAATCGAATTTGGCTACAGCAGAAGGAGGCGGTGGTGGTGCCAAAGGATATGTAAGCTGTGGCTGTGGAAACGTAGGCGGTGGTGGCGGTGGTAACCCAGATTGTGCAGGATGGTATGATGGAACAGCCGGAATAGATGGGTCAGTGGTCAATTATGTGTCTCCGGTGACAGAACCAACCTTACCCTCATACATTCCAACAGACTATCTAACCCCTGCTGCGGACTGCTGCTCACAAGCCGGAACGCCCGGATATAATGGAGGTCCTGCAAGTTGTGCCATCGCTAATAATCAAGACAATAACTACCCTCAATTGGAGATTGGCGCTGCTGCAGGAGGAAATGGTGAACAAGGGTTTTTAGTGATCTCGTTTTAATGAATTGATACTGACCAAACATGAAGAAAATTTTAATCGTTTTTGTTTTTTTAGTGGCGTCTCAAGTAATGTGGGGACAATCACCATTTGCGTTTAACTTTCAGTCAGTTGCCCGTGATCTGGCAGGGAATCCGTTGACCAATGAACCTGTGGGTTTCAGGCTCAGCCTGCTGCAAGGCTCTTCATCCGGAACGGTCGTTTTCATCGAAGAACAAACCACCTCAACCAACAACTTTGGACTGGCTAATATCCAGGTGGGACTGGGCACACCAGTCCTCGGAACCCTTGACGCTCTCAACTGGTCCAACGGTCCTTATTTCCTGCAAATCGAACTCGACATTAACAATGGCGAAGGCTACCAATTGATGGGGGTGAGTCCGCTCACCAGCGTACCTTATGCGCTTCATGCCAAAACCACAGAACAACCTGGGCCGCAGGGACTATCCACTTTGATCAAAACAACAACGCTTGACTCAGGAATTGAATGCTCCGAAGGCGGGGCAAAGCTGGAATTTGGTTTGGACGAAAATGAGGATGGAACCCTCGATGAAGCAGAAGTTGACCAGACACAAACTCAGATAATTTGTAACGGTATTGGGTCCGGCAATGGATCGTCCTTGGGGGGAACGCATACCTCTGTACCGTCTTTGAGTTGCAGTGATCTCGGGGCGGTCTCGTACAATATGGATGCAGGAAGTCTTCAAGTTTGTAAGCCGAATTCATCGGGGTATTCCACCAATGCCCGTTTCCTGATCACAAATGAGTTGGACTGTGTTCTTGATCTAACAGGTGTTGTTTCAAATAAAGATTACTGGATATCCTTCCAAGTTGTAGATACAATTTTAGCGATGACATTATTATTTGAACCATTTACAACTAGTTCTTTTTGCGGAAATGTCACAGGCGATGTTCAAGTTGTATATGTAAACGAAGTTGTTGATGCATTTGATCCCACAATTCATGGTCTGGGAGTCGAAATCTTAACATTTTCCACAGGAGCCTTGAATCCATTTTTCCTTCTACCCGGAAGAACTTACCTAATCCATAGTTATTGGGATTCGGTCATTGACCAACGGATCACCGACGTCAATAATTATACGATCAGCTCTGATTTCACTGATGTGGTGTTTTATGAAAGTACATCCGGTGACCCTTTGACCATTCAGACAACGAGCACTTTTCCGCTCCTGTATAACTTCGGCCCTGACTTTATCACCGGCAACATATTGGGGTATATGGCTTCACCAATCGGTTTGACTTGGAAGGACATCAATTGATTGGTAGATGGTAAGTTGTGATTTTATTCCATTACTGGAAACTGATTCATTTATAAGGCTGATAATCAATAAGTTGAAAAAATCAAATAGCCACAAAACTGAGGTAATAAAGGTAAGAATGGGGATTGACAAATACAAGTAAATGACTGATATACAGACAATTACTAATTCACGGAAATCATTTACAAGGCAATTATTTGCCAATACAAAACTTACCAAATATATTCCCCAACAGGTCATCCGTAGTAATCTGCCCAGTAATCTCTCCTAAGTGGTGCAAAGATTTCCGAATATCACTAGCCAAAAAGTCTCCAGTAATGCCAGTGTTGAGGCCTTTTTTGACTAGGACCAGTGACTCCAAGGCGTTGCTGAGGGCTTCGTGGTGGCGAGCGTTGGAGACTATGACGTCTTGACCGATGTTCACGCCCAAGTTCACTTGGTGGCTGAGCTCGCTCTGCAAGCCTTCCATGTTGGTGCCGTCCAGGGCGGAGATGAGGACTCCGGATTGGATCTGCTCATAGCCGTTCACGATAACATCCAAGGCAGGCTGCAAGGTTTCCCATTCGTCTACTCGGCGGTCTACTTTGTTGGCAACTAAGATCACTCGCGCAGCTGCGGTGTCAAGGTCTTTGAGGAAGCCGTCTATGTGCGCTTTTAATTCTTCGGGATTGATGATCAACCCGGCGTCAATCAATAATAGAATAATATTTGCCCCTCTGGCTTTGTCCATGGCGCGCTCAATGCCGAGGCTCTCGATGTGGTCCTTGGTCTCGCGCAATCCTGCGGTGTCGATGAAGCGAAACCGAATGCCGTCCACCACCAGTTCATCTTCAATAGTGTCGCGAGTAGTGCCGGCAATTTCACTTACAATAGCGCGCTCTTCTTTGAGCAAAGCGTTGAGCAGGGTGCTTTTTCCTTGGTTCGGGGCCCCGACAATCGCCACGGGCACGCCATTCTTGATGACGTTTCCGGCTTGGAAACTATCAATGAGTTTTGTCAACAGCACCTGCAATTCATCCAGCAATTCGTTGAACGCATCACGGTCCGCGAACTCCACGTCTTCTTCGGCGAAGTCCAATTCCAGTTCAATGAGACTGGCAAAGTGAATGAGCTTTTCGCGCAGCACGCCAATTTCTTTGGAGAATCCTCCACGCATCTGATGCATCGCCAGTTGGTGGGCGCCACTGCTCTCGGCCGCTATCAGATCCGCCACTGCCTCGGCCTGAGAGAGATCCATCTTTTGATTGAGAAACGCCCTCATTGTAAACTCGCCCGGTTTGGCCATGCGGCAACCTTCCTCGCGCAGCAAGCGCAAAATCTCACTTTGAATAAATACGGATCCATGACAACTAAACTCCACCGTGTCTTCTCCTGTAAAGCTCTCGGGACCTTTGAAAAGCACCACCACCACCTCGTCCACAAGTCGGGCATCATCTATGATCCGTCCAAAATGTGCTGTGTGGGATTTGGCCTTTTTCAAGGATTTACTAAATACCTTATCGGCAATCGAGATCGCCTTACTCCCAGACACCCGTATCACCGCAATCGCCCCCACTCCGGGAGCGGTGGAGAGGGCGCAGATGGTATCGTTTATTGTGTGGTTGTTCATTGGGCAAAGTTACAGTATTGAGTATTGAGTTTGGAGAGGTGAGTTTGGAGAGGTGAGTTTGGAGTGTGAG
>CAZKMC010000208.1:0-99 GCA_964553485.1 uncultured Comamonadaceae bacterium | reverse complement strand
GGTTCTAAAACTTACTGTCACCCTGAGTGATTTTGGCCCATGCGGATCGTTTTGATGGAAATGTATTCTTGCCAAAATAGTATCGAAGGGCTTTTTATG
>CAZKMC010000207.1:338-5123 GCA_964553485.1 uncultured Comamonadaceae bacterium | reverse complement strand
AATTGGAAGGTTTGAAAAACCGGCATCTTTTAACGATGAGTTGAGAAAAGCATGGATTGAAACTATTTCTGATTTCCCATCAAAACTAAGAGAGGCTTGTGAAAACATGTCTGATCTTGAATTGAGCTCTCCATACCGGCCAAATGGTTGGACACCAATTCAAGTAGTCCATCATTGTGCTGACAGTCATATGAACGCTTTCATTCGATTTAAGTTAGCCCTCACAGAAACCGACCCGACAATCAAACCATACAAAGAAGATTTATGGGCGGAATTATCAGAAAGCATAAATAAGAATCTCACTCCTTCATTAGCAATTATAGATGGCGTGCATGCAAGGTGGACACAATTGCTAGAAACTATGAGTTTGGAAGATTATGACAAAAGATACTTTCACCCTGAGCAAGAAGCGTATTTCACTTTATATGAAGCCCTAGCCAACTATGATTGGCACTCAAGGCATCACCTTGCACATGTTCTGTTGTTAAAGAGGAAATGTTAGTCTTGGACTTCAAGAGTCTCACGCTTCCACGTGGTAGCCAAAATACTGTTCCCGTTTTTGAAGTAATAAATTCCTGTTTTGGAAATGACTTTTCTGTAGCTATCTACTTTGTTTCCGCGTTTTACGGTACGTTCAATAACCATCTTATTACCTAACTCGAAAGAGCGCTCCTGTACTCCTTCATCGATATCCTCCATCCCCACTGGAAGAATGTATTCGTCGTAGCTCTTTTCTCTTCCGCCATTCTTGTCAAATTGCTTTTGGCGTTCGTCATAACGCTGAAGCTTGGCCTCTTCTCCTTTTTCGGTCAAGAAATACTGATGTGCTTCCTTCTGCTTGTTGACCTCATATTGATTGTCTTCGCGGAGCACTTCTTTTCCCTTGGAAATATCTTTGAGTTGTTGCTTTTGATACTGTGAAGATTCAGTGTTCAATTTTTGACGTTCGCCTGCAGCCGCTTGCACATCCTTTGTATAAGACACATATTGCTCCTTTACTACGTCCATGTCCTTTATTCGACTTCTTCTCTCACCTTCTCCGGTGTTAGCCAGATTTTGCTGTCCTTCTTTTGCTTTCTTGACATCGTATTCACTGTCTTTCCTCAAGGTAGAACCCATTTCCCTGTAGTTGACTAAGTTCTCGCGGTGCATCTCAGCCATGTCTTTGGAACGATCGACTCGCTCCCCCCTGAACTCATCCTTGCGATTAACTTGCGCGTATGCTCTTTCTATTTCTTGTGTGTCTTCCAACGCTCTGGATCTTCTATCTTCTGAATCCTGTCTGTAAGTGGTTAAGTTCTTTTCATTCAGCTCTTTTTCTTTTGAGCTATAGTCCACTTTTAGCTCGCGGTCACGTTCTCCGGCCTTGTTCAAATTGGAGAGCATATCTTGTTTGGCCAGAGCACTTTCCATTTGGTCCTTTCGGTAATCTTCGGAGTCTCGTTGTTTGCGTGAAATAAAGTCCGCGTGCTGCTGCTTTTCTTGTTCAATTGCATTGGTCCGGGCACGTTCTTCGCTGTGACGAGCATCGCGATAGTATTTTTCTGCTGCGTCCTCGGTGGAAGCGCTAGCTGTATTCATGAAATTTTCCCGTCTCTTGCGATCTTCTTCTTCTTTTAATCTATTTGCTTCGGCAACACGCTGTTTAGAAGCCTCTTCTTCATCCAATCTTCTTTTCCTAGCCTCATCAAGTTCTTGTTCTTTGGCGTTTCTTTGATTAGATTCTACCTCTTCGGCAAGTCTCCTCTCTTCTTCTCGTTGACGTTTTGCCTCAGCCAAGGCCTCTTCGTTATTTGTGTTTTCCCTTTGAGCGAGCAACTCATCAATGCGAGTGATCCTTGACTTTGGAAACTTTTCGTTTTCCTTGAGGTTAGAAGCCTGGACATAGAAACCTCTTGCTTCTTGCAATTTTTCTGAGTCAAACTTACCATTGGCCTCATCCAACAACGCCTGGTATTCCTTATTAATCCTCTCCTGCTCCGCATTGGCGTCGGAATTGGCTCTGTTGGCTTTTTCAACCGCAGCCAGATCAGCCAGCAGTTTCTCAATATCTGCGATCTTATCTTTTGGATATCTCTCAGCATTCTTCAGATTGGAAGCCTCCTCAAAATTTCTTAGGGCGTCATTGTAATTCTTGTCTTTGAAATTTCGGTCTCCAAGAACAATCAAATCATTGTATCGCTGCTCCAATTCCTCTGCTGCCATGGCAGAAGCAAGTTGTTCATCCAGTATCTTACGGGCTTCTTTGATACGGTCTTTAGGATGTTTTTCGTCTGGGAAGAGATCCAATGCTGACTCATAGTTTTCAATAGCCACCCCATAATCTTCATTTCCAAATTTCTGGTCCCCACTATTAACAAACGCGTCATATTCTTCTCGTTTCTCGAGATCTTTCATAATGTTCTCGATCTCCCGAATTTTATCCCGGGGCAAATTCTCCTCGGGCTTTAGCCCAGAAGCCTCTTCAAAAGAAGCCAATGCTCCCTCGTATTTGGCAGATTTAATCTGATCATTCCCTTTGTTGATCAACTCCAGGTATTTTGCTTCAAGTTCCGCATCTATATTTTGGGCGTCCAAAGCGGCTTGAGCTTTATCTCTCTTTTGGATTGCTGCAGCATCATCGGGAAAAATGTCAAGAGCCTTGTTGTAGTTGTTCAAGGCATCGGCATATTTCTTCTGTCCCATTTTGTCGTCTCCTTTTCTGAGCCACTCGTCAAATTCAGCCTGAAGCTTGTCGGCGTTTTCTGCCAAGTTCGCAAGACGTTCGAACTCAGCAGTTACTTTCCGATTGATTTTCTCGGTATACTCGAAATCAAAGGCGATCGAATTTTTTTGTTGATCAAAGGTGGCCTTGCCAATTGGGGGATCCAGAATGTCCAGGTTAAATCCTTCTACATAGGCAAACAGTGACATGTCCATGGTCAATTGAAATCCTCCGGCCATGTCTTCCTCGGGAATTCCCTTTGTATCGATTTGGATCTTCTTGGTTACGTAGTCCTTTCTGGAAAACTGAATGATATAAAGGAATCCAAGGGGTAACTGGGTCTCATATTTACCATTGGAGGTGCTGAATGCGTCAAATTCATTTCCATTTTGGATGACCACAATCTGGATAGCATCCAGTTTTTTCATGGTATCGGTATCCTTGATGTTTCCTCGGATATCAAGGATCTCATTTTGAGCCAACAAACTTACTGGCACTAACAAAGCCAGCAAAACCAAAAACTGTAGGTAAAAACGAAAATGAAAATGATGCATTATTCTTAGCATTCTGTACTTTGTCGGTTAACAGATCTTTACACTGTTACATCTAACTTAACGTAAAATTATGCAATTTAGTTATTGGGAGAAAGCAACTTGGCTACAAAACGTTGACCATCTTGTTGTGGGGGGAGGAATTGTGGGCCTATTTTCAGCTCTTTTTTTAAGAGAGCGATACCCAAATCAAAGTATTTTGGTGGTTGAAAAAGACACTTGGGGCGCCGGGGGCTCTACAAAAAACGCTGGCTTTGCTTGTTTTGGCAGCCCATCTGAAGTGCTTGATGACTTGAATAATCTTGGGGAAGTAGAAACTCAAATCTTAATTCAACAACGCTGGGAAGGATTGCAATTATTGCGTTCCCAACTTGGCGATTCAAATATTGGATATGAACCATGTGGCGGAATTGAGTTGTTTAGAGCATCACAAAATGAATTGCTTAGGCAAGTTAGAGGGCATTTGAGCCAAATCAACACATTAGTCTCTGAGGTAGTTGGCCAGTCTTGCTATTCAGAAAATAATGAACTGCTGCAAAAACATGGCCTTCAGGGGTTTCAGACTGCATTTATTAATCCTTTGGAGGGTGCAATTCACACTGGGAAAATGTATAAAAGTTTGATTCTGAAATGCCGAAAAGCTTCCATAGAGATTTTGAATGGTTTTGAAATCCAGGAGCTCAATGAAAAATCAGACTTTGTAGAAGTGAAAGTTAGCAGAGGATATTTCAACGCATCTCAAGTTCATGTTTGCACCAATGGATTTGCGCGCCTTTTACTTCCAGAGCTAGATGTTCATCCTGCCAGAAACCTCGTACTTGTGACAAGCCCAATTCCCGATCTAAAATTGCATAGCACCTTTCACATGGAGCGGGGATATTTCTATTTCAGACACATTGAAGGACGGGTATTGATTGGAGGTGGTCGCCATTTAGACCCTGACAAAGAATCTACTACCGATCAAGAAGTAAATCCATTGATCAAAGATGCTCTTTTGTCTTTGCTTCGCGAGGAGATTTTGCCAGGTCAAACCTTTGATATCGCCTATGAATGGACTGGGGTTTTGGGAATCGGTGAGCGCCGCACTGCCATCGTACAATCTGTCTCAAATCGGATCAATTGTGGGGTAAGAATGGGAGGCATGGGTGTAGCCATTGGCTCTTTAATAGGTAGGAAAATGGCCTACCTTTAAACACATTGTAACTTTTTGAAGGTCAAATCCGTAAGCGCAAGGGAATACAATTTTCTAATTATGCGTATCAAAGGAATCTTTCTACTTACATGTGGCTTAATAGTGGCTCTCGTTACTACTGCCCAGCAAGATAGCCTGGTTAGTGATCTACAAGAGACATTCACCTCACCCAAATCGAATAAGCTAAAACTTAAGCCCAGAATTGGTCTTGGAATGGGAACCTATATGTTCATGGGAGACATTGGCTCCTACGAAAAAGGATACCACCCCGGTACCGCTCAAATGGCCTTTAACATTGCTATTAGTAATGAAAGAATTCTTTATATGCCGTTTCTTTA
>CAZKMC010000207.1:0-328 GCA_964553485.1 uncultured Comamonadaceae bacterium | reverse complement strand
GGTTATAAGTCGTTTAGAGGGAAGCTCTAATCTTGCTATTAGTAATGAAATTACTTCATTTCTGGATATGCGACTTTACTCCATTTTCGGGACGGTTACCATTAATGAGTATTCATCTGACCGCAGTTTAAATATGCGTTCGCAAGTACGCACGGGAGGAATGAACCTCTCTTACAACTTTGAACATCTTATTTCGTCTAGAAGCAACATTCAGCCGTACGTAACTCTTGGATTTGAAAGCTTTGAGTTCCTGTCTAAGACGGATATGTATGATGCAAATGGACAGCAGTATCACTACTGGTCAGACGGAAGTATCATGAACATGGCT
>CAZKMC010000206.1:0-5189 GCA_964553485.1 uncultured Comamonadaceae bacterium | reverse complement strand
TGATCGGGATCACGCTGGCAGATTATTATGAGAATCCGATCATTGATGGGGTCACTTCCATTTGTATTGGGGTCTTGCTGGCCCTGGTGGCCGTTTTCCTTGCAAGAGAAACCAAAGGTTTGTTGTTGGGAGAAAGTGCTACAGATGCGAATGTGGCAGATATTGATGCGATTCTAGTAAAAAGACCTTCCGTAATGAAATGGGGAGAGATCCGCACCATGCATTTGGGTCCCAATACCGTGCTACTGGCGCTGAATATCGACTTTGCCAATCAGCTAGACGTGCATACCGTTGAGACAGAAATTCAAGCCATTGAACAAGAGATCATGGCATTGCATCCACATATTTCTAAAATTTACATTGAAACAACTGATTTATCATGATTCGATTCTTAACTAGAATACTCATCACCATGCTAGGCGTATTGCTTGGTGCGTGGTTATTGCCGGGCGTGGAAGTTGAAAGCAATTGGAAAGCACTCATCGTCGCATTTGTTCTCGGATTACTCAACGCACTGGTCAAACCCATTCTCATATTCCTCACCATTCCCGCCACCATCGTCACCTTCGGGCTCTTCCTATTGGTCATCAACGCAATCATCATCCTCATGGCAGATTGGCTGGTAGACGGCTTCATCGTCAACGGTTTCTGGTGGGCCTTGCTCTTCAGCCTCATCCTCTCTATCTTGAATAGTCTTGTAGGTAAGGCGGAGCGCCAGGGGCGCGAGGAAGGACGCCGCGGAAACTAAACAAACCTTAAACTGCACGCTATGGATCTTTGGAAGAAATTAAAAGGCGAACTCATAGACATCATCGAGTGGACAGACTCCACGCAAGACACGATGGTGTACCGCTTTGAGCGCTACAACAACGAAATAAAAAACGGAGCAAAACTCACGGTGCGCGAGTCGCAGATGTGTGTCTTTGTGAGCGAGGGCCAAATTGCCGATGTCTATACTCCCGGCATGTACACCCTCAACACGGCCAACATGCCGATCCTCTCTACGCTGAAAGGCTGGAAGCACGGATTTGAAAGCCCCTTCAAGGCCGAAGTCTACTTCATCAACACGAAAAACTTCACAGACCTCAAATGGGGAACCAAGAGTCCCATCATTGTGAACGACGACCGTTTCGGGATGTTGGAGATCAGGGCTTACGGAACTTACGCGATTCGGGTAATTGACGGCGGGAAATTCCTCAAAGAGATCGTAGGCACCGACGGAGAATTCACCGTGGATGAGGTAGACGAACAACTTCGCAGTATTACTGTGACGAGGTTCTCAGACGCCTTAGGCGAGAGTCGGATTCCCATAGAAGGCCTCGCGGCCAACTTGAACGAGCTCTCCAAGTTCTCTCACGAAGCATTAAATCCCGAGTTCAACGAGTACGGACTGGAGCTGACCAAGTTTTTGATCGAGAACGTGTCGATGCCAGAGAAGATCAAAGAAGAGATCTTCGAATTGAGTCGTTTAGAACGCATCGATCTGGACAAACTCGCAAAGATGAAAGCTGCCAAGGCCATGGAGAAAGCTGCTGAGAATGAAGGCGGAGCTGCGGGTGCTGGCATGGGCATTGGAATGGGATTTGTGATGGCGAACCAGGTGGGACAAGCCATTCAACAGCCCACTCAGGGGCAGGCTTCACAGTCTTCCTCGGGCGGAACGCCCCCACCTATACCTGGAAACGCCCCCATCTTTGTAGCTATTGACGGCAAGCAAGTAGGACCCTTGGACAAAGCCGGATTGGAGCAATTGGTTCAGAGCGGACAGTTGTTGCCCGCCAGCTTGGTGTGGAAGCAGGGAATGGCCAACTGGGCCGCGGCAGACAGCGTAGACGAAACGAAGAGCTTGTTTGGAGCCGTGCCTCCACCACTACCACCAAACGCCTGATCCTATGGCGGATGCGGAAGTATTGCAGGAAGATGCGCCGCGCATTCATTGTGCCAATTGTGGTGCGGAATTGCGGTATCAGCCCGGCACCACCGTGTTGCAATGTGAGTTCTGTTCTACGGAAAATCAGATAGACGAAAGCGCCGTAGAGATTCGGGAAAACGATCTTTTGGAGCAGATAGATGCGCGCGTAACTGAGCAAGGTAAGGAGGAGGTACAGACCCTCGAGTGCCAGAGTTGCGGGGCCATTAATCCGTTTGACAAGGAATTGGTGGGGCAGGACTGCGTGTTTTGCGGGGGACATTTGTTACTCAAGAATGCGGCCTTGCAGGAGAAGATCAAGCCTCAGGCATTGGTGCCTTTTCAAATGGAGCATCGGGATGCGTTGAAGCGTTACCATGCATGGCTGAAGAGTCTGTGGTTTGCGCCCAACAAGCTGAAGGAGATGCAGAACCACCCCAATGTGTTGAAAGGTATTTATATTCCCTACTGGACCTTTGACGCTCAAACCAGTTCTGATTATTCCGGCCTGCGTGGCACCAACCACACCACCATGGAGAGCTATACCACTACCGTGGATGGCAAGTCCGTCACAAGATCTCGTCCCAAAACCACCATCATCTGGATGCCCGCCGCTGGCCATGTAGATCAATTCTTCGATGATGTATTGGAATTAGGCAGCAGCTCCCTACCGAGGCTTCGGGCCATGAGTCTGGACCCGTGGGATCTCAAAGCCCTGGTACCTTATGAGTCGGATTACCTTCGGGGCTTTATCGTCGAACACTACGCCGTAGAGCTTGACCAGGCATGGCAACAAGCCAGAAAAACCATTGACGGTAAGATCCGCATGCTCGTGCGCCGGGACATCGGCGGAGACCACCAGCAGATCACCTTGTTGAATACGGATTGGAGTGAGTTGACTTTTAAGCATATTCTTCTACCGGTGTACGTGAGTGCATATCGGTACAAAGGGAAACCTTATACGTTTATGATCAATGGTCAGACGGGGGAGGTTCAGGGGGAGCGGCCTTGGAGTTATGGGAAGATTGCGGCGGTGGTTTTGGTTGTTTTGGTGGTTGTGGCGGTGATTTGGGTTTTGAGTGAGGGGTAGGGGAATAACGGTCTGTCTAAAATATCGCGTAGCGATTTAACCGAAGGTTTCTTTTGTTGCTGATTTATCGAGTTACGGGTATTAGGATATGAATTCCCGATGTTACGCCGCGAGTTTTTTGGACTTTGTTGGGCATTATTTTTTTTATGCTATCGAATAATTTGTACCTCGTCCAGTTCCGAATTTTTCCAAGAGTCTTTTAGAGGTTAACTCCGTGAGTTTTCTTTTTACGGTTGAGCTAGGAATATCAAGTTTTTGGGAGACCTCTCCAGACTTACTACCTGGATGGTCTGATATAAATGTCAAAATCGATCTATCTCTCGGGGATAGCTGTTGCTCGATCCCTTCACTATTCAGCTTGGCTTTCAGCTGAGTTTGAATATTTGATAGTGCATCGAAATAGAATGTAATCCATTCATTTACTTCCTCATTTGGCCTTTGAGACTGACAATTTCTAAGCACCCTATAGTAATCTGTCTTTCTATGTTCGATTTCATGCTCAAAACTCACATATTGAATCCACTTGTATCCATTTTTGAGTAACAGTAGTGTTGTTAGCAATCGACTTAATCTCACATTGCCATCCTGAAAAGGATGTATGCTTACAAATTCGTAACAGAAAATAGAGGACTTTACAAGTGGGTGAGTTACGTTGTCTGTGTTATACCAATTTATTAGAGATCGCATTGCTTCCTTTGTCTCAATTCCAGGAGGAGCAGTCTGAAAAATAATTTGTTTGGTCCCGTCTGGTAGCGTAGCTTCAACACTGTTGCTGGCTTGTTTATAATCTCCTTTGTGCCGTGCATCTTTATCGCTGTATTTGAGTAGTTGATTGTGGAGATTTTTGATAGATTTTTCGGATATTGAAATGTTTTCATAAGATTCTGAGATACTGTCTAGAACGTCAAAGTAACCTGCCACTTCTTGTGAATCTCTATCTGCAAGCTTCTCAATCTTTAAGTCCTTGAGAAGTACATCAACTTCTTGATCACTCATTTTTGAACCTTCAATACGAGTTGAAGCCCCTACACTTCTCACTGTTGCTGCAGATTTTAACTGTTTTAAGCTTCTTCCTTCTTTTTTCTCAATTGTTGTCCATTCTCCATCAAATCGATCAATCTGGCTTAGAATAGAAATCAATTTCCAGTCAATGCTTAGCTTTAAAGTGTGTAGAGTATTCATAGGTTCCAAATTTAGCACAATAATTCAAGAATGACACGATATGATTCGACAATACACGATCTTGATACGATGCTAAATAACGCCCAACAAACGTGAATAATCACAAAACCGTAACATGAACCGTTCGCTAAGCGTGCCGTAAGTGTGATAGCAAGGACGTACGTTTTTTCGTTGCCCCAAGTTAGCTATCCGCTCAATATGAAAAAAGAGTGTTTATACTCTAGATCCTTTTTATTTGAGATTCTTCAGAAAGTTGAGGAAATTTTGACCAAGCGTGGCAATCCGCCAGGAAACAAATAGACGGTCAGATCCGCATGCTCGTGCGCCAAGACAGTTACAGAGACCACCAGCAGATCTCCTCTCTAAATACAGATTGGAGTGAGCTTACTTTTAAGCATATTCTCTTACCCGTTTACGTGAGTGCATATCAGTACAAGGGCAAACCGTATAGGTTTATGATCAATGGTCAGACCGGGGAGGTGCAGGGGGAGCGGACTTGGAGTTGGGGAAAGTTTGCGGTTGTGGTTGTTGCGGTGTTGGTGGTTGTGGCTATTGTTGTGGTTTTGAGTGAGGAGGGGGGGAGGATGACGTATATGTGTAAGGATAGTTGCCTGTGCAAGCAAGTAACTTACTAAAAATGGAACAAACCAGAGGAAAATCCATAGGATTTCCAAAGTAGGCGAAAACTAAGCAATTATTTTTACGCGGTGTTAGCAGGTGGTTATTTTCCTCCTTTTATAATTAGCCAAATAGCAAAATATATTTCCCATAAACCTCCAAGGCCTAACAAATACATACTCCATTCTTTTCCAAATAATTCCATTATAAAACCAAATGCAAAAACAGCGTATCCTATCATTCCCCAAATTGCTAACCATTTTGGTGTAATTTTATATTTCAGTAATAAAAAACACGTTGGAATACTACCAATTCCTAATACAATCATTCCAAGAAAATATCCATAATCTAAAATGGGTATCCGTAAAGTGACCCCGTAAATAGGTTGAG
>CAZKMC010000205.1:4920-5216 GCA_964553485.1 uncultured Comamonadaceae bacterium | reverse complement strand
CTTTCATTCTATACTTATGTGGTTGAGAACCATTATTTTGATTCTGTGTGTCACCGCCTCATTTGCCTCATACGCAAACCTTCAGGCCTATTTCGATTTTAAATCTTTTTTGATTCCGGGAGAAGGCCCATATGTGGAAACACAACTTTCGTTCACTGGGGAATCACTCGCTTATATCACTCTTCCGAATGGAAATGTTCAGGCAGAAGTGGCAACCACTATCATAATTTCACGGAATGATTCTGTAATTGATTTTCGGAAATTCAATATCCTTTCCCCAGAACTTACAGATAGTA
>CAZKMC010000205.1:0-4910 GCA_964553485.1 uncultured Comamonadaceae bacterium | reverse complement strand
CGATTTTATTGACCTCCGCAGGTTTCCGCTGAAAAATGGAACTTATAAAATCGAACTGGAGCTGTTGGACCTGAATGCCCCAAATGCGAAAAAGCAAATACTGGAACAGGAGTTTGTACTCTATTTTGCCCCAGATCAAGTGGTTATATCAGACATCACTTTACTGAAAGCATATGCCAAAGCCGAAACTCCAACCGAGCTGACCAAAAGTGGGTATGACCTTTTTCCTTATGTCTCAGACTATTTTCCCTCAGATGTTGATGTACTCGCTTTTTATGCAGAAGTATATCAGGCCGAGGCAAGTTTTGGAGAAGATGGAATGTATCTAATAGCTTCCTTCATTTCGAAAAAAGACAGTGATGAACCCATCGCTGAAATGCTCAAAATGGATCGGCAAAAAGTCGAACTGGTAACCCCAATGCTTCATGTCTTTGATATCTCACAACTACCATCGGGCACGTATCAATTGAATATTGATGTTAGGAATAAAAACAATGAACCTGTATACAGAAGAATACAAGTATTCTACAGAAATAATTTCCTAGCACCTACAGGCCCTGAAAACTTGGAAGACCTCGCAATTGAAAACACTTTTGCAGCCCGTTATACCCACCGCGACTCACTTCTTGAACATTTAAATTCCTGCATGCCTATTGCCTCCAACGTTGAAAGAACAACCATTGAGCATCAAATGGAAACTGCAGAACTACTTTTGCTTCAACGTTATTTCTATCAATTCTGGTTAAGGCGTAATGACCAAAATCCACAACTGGAATGGGAAGAGTATCTGAAACAAGTTGAAATTGTAAACAAGAACTTTGGCACAAGAATCAAAGAAGGGTATCAAACTGATCAGGGTAGAGTTTTTCTGCAATATGGCCCACCAAATACTAGGGTTCAAAGACATCATCCAACTGAAACATTGCCTTTCGAAATTTGGCATTATTACCACATCGGAGCATTCAATAATAAACGCTTTTTGTTCTACACTCCTAATGTAGCCGCGGTAGAATTTATCCTCCTACACTCAGATATGTTGGGCGAAACACAAAACAATGACTGGCCCACCATCATGCGAACAAAAAATCCCGAACTTCGCCCGTCAGATAGCGGAAGCAACAGATCAAATCCCAGAGATTCTTTTTCAGGTGATTCGTTAGAAGATCTGTTTTATAACCCCCGCTAATAGATCCGAAAAGAGTGAAGCAAGTTGCGGTAGTCATTTTAAACTGGAATGGTGAAAATCATTTAAGAAACTTTCTACCTGAAGTGATTCAACACAGCGCACCGCACGCAGATGTGTGGGTGATTGACAATGCATCAACTGATGACTCTGTAGCCCTGCTCAAAAAAGAATTCCCTGAAGTTCATTTGGTTCAACTCAAGGAAAATTTTGGATTCGCTGGAGGCTACAACAAAGGACTAGCTCAAATCAAATCGGACTTATTTGTACTCCTTAATACTGACGTGCAGGTTACACCAAATTGGATTCCTCCAGTGCTTGAGTTCATGGAATTGCAAGACCTGGCAGCTTGTCAGCCCAAAATTCTAAACTACAACAACAAAGAATGGTTCGAATATGCTGGTGCTTCGGGTGGATTCATTGATAGAGATGGGTTTATTTTTTGTGCAGGAAGAATCTTCGATTCTTTTGAACAAGATCATGGCCAGTACAACAAAGACAAAGAAGTTTTTTGGGCTTCTGGTGCATGTCTTTTTATCCGATCAGAATTGTACTTCAAAGTGGGTGGCTTTGATCAGGACTTTTTTGCCCACATGGAAGAAATTGACCTTTGCTGGAGACTAAAAAACAGAGGGTATCGCATTGGTGCCTCGGGAAAATCTCACGTGTATCATGTCGGTGGCGGAACACTGCACAAATACAACCCCTTTAAAACATATTTGAACTTTAGAAACAATTTATTCCTGCTTACTAAAAACTACCACCATCGCCCGTTTGTTCCCCTCCTATTTCGAAGATTATTTTTGGATGGATTGGCAGCATTTCGTTTTATTATAGAAGGGAACTGGAATTATTTCAAAGCAGTATTAAAAGCTCATGTGAGCTTCTATTTCAGTTTCAGAAAGACGCTCAAAAAAAGAAAAATTGAACATCGTGCTTTACAAAGCCCAAACCTTACTGGTTGGTACACTAAAAGTGTGATCTTCGACTACTACCTCAATAAAAAGCATTCTTTTCAAGAGCTTGACTCCGACGATTTCAAGCAATCATAAAATACCACCCACCACTTATTAATTGAATGTTTCCGGCTGCTGATTCTTCTTTTCATTTGAGAAAAGAACCTTCAACAAATGTGGTCTTCCTTCCCCTTTCTCAGGATTTTTCTGGCCTTTGCTCTGGGAATAATCTGCCAAGGTTCATCCGATCTAACACTGAAGCTTGCCTTGGTGCTGTTCACAGTAACTATGATCCCGCTTTTGATAGGTGCTTGTCATGCTCCTATCAACATGCAAGTCTCTTTGAAGAGCGCATGCCTGTGTTTAATATTTCTAGGGCTTGGATATGCAAGAGCACATATTGAGAATATTGAAATAACCAATCCGAATCAGAACGTTAAGATGAGTAAACAAGACTGGATTGGGGTAGTGATGTCTCCTCCAAACTCAACATCTAAATGGATCAAATGTGTAGTCAAGGGCTTGAATCAACAATCCCAAATTTCTAGTTGGCAGGCCTATCTTCCCAATGATGAATATGTCACAATTCCCAATACCGGAGACACAATCATATTTCAAGGTGAATTGAAGAAGATTAAAAATGCAGGGAATCCAAATGAATTCGATCAAGTATCCTACTATCAAGCTAAAGGTATTTCACATTTAATTTTTGCAAGAGAATGGCACATTGCTTCAAGAGGAGAAATTAAAGGCTGGAAATACTTCAAAGAAGAATTTCAACAACACATTCTTTCGTCATTAGAAAGCATTCAAAATCGGGATTATCAAATATTGATTTATGCAATGCTAACTGGCGACAAACATGAGTTAGATTCAAAGCTCAAAAGGACCTTTTCCCAAACAGGGATCATCCACATTCTTGCTGTATCTGGCATGCATGTGGGGCTCCTGGCAGCAATTCCCATGTGGTACCTGAGGCGGAGAAAGAAGAAGTCAGGTTTAAGAACCATGATCGTATTAATTGCTGTTTCAATCATTTGGCTCTATGCTTTGCTTGTAGGGGGCAGCCCGTCTGTAATTCGCTCCGCTTTAATGTTCACCCTATTTCTTTTCGCGGATCACCACAGAAAGCAATCCCAATCCTTGAACCTTTTGTGTGCTTCTGGTTTTTTCATCCTGCTATTTCAACCCGATGATCTCTTTTCAATCGGATTTCAACTATCTCATTTAGCCGTTCTGGGAATTGTAATTGGAGTCCCGGCACTCTCCACGTGGTATTTACCTTCCACAAAATGGATGCAGTTTCCCTTTAAGGCCGCCTATTTATCTATTGGAGCACAGCTTGCCACAACCCCTTTAGCGCTTTACTATTTTAACTCATTCCCCACCTATTTTCTTCTAGCCAATCTCTTTGTGGTCCCGATTTTCATTGTGTGCATTTACTTAGCAATCGCTTCCATATTTCTACAATTCAATTTATTCATTCAGCAAAGTATCCTGATAGTTCTTGAAAAAATGATAAACGTGTCAATGATGATTACGCAATACATTTCCGAACTCCCATGGAGTACAATATTAGTGGTCAACGTTAGCAAACTGGATGTAGCTCTTTGTTATGCTGGAATTATCATTTGGTTTTTCCGAAGGCATTTGGCAATTGACAAACAAACAGTTTTTTCAATTGCTTGCTTATTTATTGTTGTGCATACTTTGAGCACTTTGATGCCGAAGAAGGAATTAGTCGTCTTTTCGGGGACAAAAGAACCTTTGGTGGCTATTCGCCATGGTTCGAACTTTCATTTCATTGGAGATTCAAGCCAGACTTATTTTGGCACATATTCAGGTTATGTTCAAAAGAATGCCGAACAGGAAATTTCCTGGAGCAAATGGCTAGATAATACCTTGGATAATTGTGAGGGTTTGCCCTTTCAGGGCGAGGAGATGATCTTGTGGAATCAATATTTTGTTCAGAAAACTGCTACTACAAATGGTTGGGCAATTGTGATTGACTCAATCTATGATTCTTCGGCTAATATGCACAGAGATACCTTTATGTGGAATCTCGGCCTGGACGGCGCTTTTTGTTTGAAGGCGTACGAACCATGGTTTGGTTTTTCACCACCCCCTTCATATAAGCTTCCCATTCTGGTAACTCATAAATAGGTTCTACAGACTCTACACAGTTATCCGCACGCGAATAACAAGCTTCAACAAAAAAATCATGTATCTCAAAAATGCATACTACGTGGTTCTTACCAAGCATACGTTGGAACTCGCATATTCCATTGTCCCATAAATAATTTGTCTTCTCATCCAATGGGAGGTTATCGAATTGTGAAAGCGTCATTAAAGTCTGTTTGCGAAACTTGCAAATGCATGTTTCCATATCAGACTATCTATACGTAAGAAGCTAATCCTGAGTTACAAATCATCTAGATTATGAGCAAATCCGTGAATAATTTACTCCAGCAGTTGAGGTAAGTTTATGAATTCATGTTTCTTACTAATGAAGCCAGACTCCCCAGCGCATTAAGCTTCTATACGATTGGATTTCGTATCATTTACAGAATAAAAAATAAATGGGATGTCCGCGTATTGCCTCTTCATAAGTTTCAAAACATCCAGGCCAGAAAGTCTGTTAAGATCAATTTCGAAAAGTACAACATCATAACTTTCTGAACCCAGCAAGTCCAAAGCATCCTTACCATCTGTGCAGTGCTCCACTTCATACTTGTTATTTCTCAAGTACTTCTCGCTGAGTAAGGCAATGA
>CAZKMC010000204.1:0-5232 GCA_964553485.1 uncultured Comamonadaceae bacterium | reverse complement strand
CTGCAACACTGTTGTTGACTAGTTCTATTGTGGCATCAGGCCAAGTCTGAGATTCTGGGGTGGCAATAAATGCCGCCAATGGTGTGGCAAAGACTGTGACATCCATATATGTAGTGTCATAACAGTCATAATAGCTTTGAGCAACCAACATTACTTCAAAGACTACATTTTCTGTAGTTTCATTATAGAAGGTATGTTGAGGGTTGGCAATCGTGTGAATGTCGCCGTCTCCAAATTCCCAATAATAGGAGAGCGCTCCGGAACTTTCATTGTTGAAATCTACAGTCAAGGGTGAACATCCCTGATTGATTGCAGTGAAGTCAGCTTCTAGAAGGGGCAGTACCTCTACAGTAATGTTGTCAGAACTGTTACAGCCACTTGGTGAAGTGATATTCAATGTTACATTGTATGTGACAGGTTCATCTCCAAAATTGTAGAATGTATGAGTATGGAATTGCTCATCCGTGTTACTTGTTTCACCCGTTCCATATACCCATTCGTAGCTTCCTCCGCCAATGGATGCATTTTCAAATATCACTTCCAACGGATAACAACCCATGGTGGTGTCAATCAGTGCATTGGCAATAGGTGTAGCAAAAACTGTTACTGGATGGGCAATGGTGTCTGTGCATCCATAAATCGACTCGGCAACCACGGTTACTTGGAAAGTTGTGTCTTGAGAAGTATTGTTTACAAAGGTGTGTGATGGGTTGGTTTGTGAGGATGTTTGTCCATCGCCAAATGCCCATTCAAATCCGCCATTTGCTCCCAGGCTCTGGTTGCTGAAGGACACCTGAAGTGGAGAACATCCTTCTTCCAATCCGATAAATTCTGCAACAACTTGTGGGTATACGGTGTATGGCAGCGAAGTGGTGTCAGCACAACTGGAGCTGCTCACAGCAATCAAGGTCACGATGTACTCGACTGGATTTGCAGAGGTGCTTGACCATTCATGTGAATGAACCGGGTCGCTAATTGTACTTCCGAATCCATCGCCATAATCCCATATATAGGAATCAGCTATTACCGAGTTGTTGGTGATGTCTGCTGGTGCTGGATGACATCCTTCATCTTGGCTCAAAGTGAAACTGGCTAAAGGAGATGCGGCCACAAAGATATCTTGTGAATAATCAGAGACGCATCCTTGAATAGAGGTGATTTGCAAGTTGACGGTGTATGTCGTGTCTTGTCCATTTGGAGCGACAAAAGTGGCAGTTGGTTCGCTGTTAGTTGAATTAAAACCATTGCCAAAGTCCCAGAAATAGCTATTTCCATTAATGGAAATGTTTTCAAAGGTTGTTGTAAATGGAGAACAAGCAGAACCTGGAACGGCAAATGATGCGATGGCTTCAGGGAATACCTGAATTGGGACTACAAAAGTATCGGTACAACCATCGTTCGAAATGGCTGTCAATTCAATGTTGTAGACTACGGTTTCTGTGGTGGTGTTTTCGAATGTATGGCTGTGGTTAACGGCCGAGGTACTGGAAGACTGACCATCGCCATAATCCCAGTAATAGCTATCAGCCAATAGGGAGATGTTTTCAAAATTAACTGTTAGAGCTGAACAGCCGCTTGTTTGATCGGCATTGAATTGCGCTTGTGGCTGCGGGTCTACCCATACTTCATTGTACGTAGTGTCTGCACAACCAAAAGCAGAAATTCCAATCAGTTGAACAGTATATACAACTGGATCCGTACCAAGGTTTTCAAAAATGTGGGTTGGGTTAGGGTAGGTTGAAATTGCACTTCCGTCTCCAAAATCCCATTGATAGGAGTTGATTCCTAGAATAAAAGGCATGGTGACAATCAGTGGTGAACAAGCAGAGTCTGGGTTGAGCTCGAATGCAAAATTTGTTGAAGGATATACAGTCACATTCGAGTAAGTGGTGTCATTACAGCCATTTGCAGCGTAGGCAATCAATGAAACTGTAAAGGTTTGTAAGAAGCCTGTTTCATTCTCGTACAAGTGAGTAGGGTCCGTGTCATTGCTCCAAGCACCATCTCCAAATTCCCAATAGTAGCTGATGGCTCCTTGACTTGTATTAATAAATGTTGCGTCAAATGGGGCGCAACTTGGAGGGTTTGAATTATCTGTGAAAGATGCTAAAGCTCTTGGATTCACTGTTATTTCAAGGCTATCACTGGCTCCACACCCAAAGGTTGTATATCCAATCAATATTACCTGATAAGTAGTGTCAGTTCCGGTGAAATTGTAATATGTGTAGCTTGGAGCTTCTTCGTTTGAACCGGCGCCATCTCCAAATTGCCAAGTATAAGAATCAGCTCCTGTACTGTTGTTGATGAATTCAACGTCCAAAGCGGAGCAACCTGAAAGTGGGGCTGCAGAAAAATCAACAACTGGTGCTGCCTCTGCATCCACGATTATGGTAATTGAAGAGGAGCAAGTGGCAGTGCTTACCACCAATGTCACGTCATAACTTCCAATGGCTGAATAAGTATGTTCAACAATCTGACCAAAGGCAGTTCCTGTATCTCCAAAATCCCAGGCCCAACTTATGATTGGGTCTCCTGGATCTGAGGTGCTCAAATCTGTGAATATGGCAGCTGTTCCTTGACACACATTGTTTGCTGTAAAGTCAACTACCGGCGAATTATAGACTTCTACAATTGCCTGTTCTGTATCCAGACATCCATTCAGTCCTACTACAGTTAATGTCGTTATGTAGGTTCCGGCACTGCTGTAATTTATAGGTGGTGGGTCTGTGCCATTATAACTGAATGGTGACACGTCAAAAGTCCAACTGGAATTCAACGCACCAATACTTTGATCTACATAGGTGACGGTGAGGTTGTCACAGCCGGTGAGGCCATTGATGCCAATGACTGCCGTAGGACTTGGAAGCACAACTACATCTACGCAGGCGGTATCCGCGCAAGCTGACGAAGAGGATGCGATGCTTACGGCATTACATACATTATAGGTTCCTGGGTTGTTGAATACATAGGTGATATTTCCGCCACCGGTTGGAATCCATCCGGTACCGTTATCAAAATTCCAAGAGTAATTAGTTGCACCCCCTGAAGAATTCTGGAAAAACGTAATAGGTTCACCCACACATATGGTATCGTTAGACGCTGTAATGTCGGCTAACGGAGGAGGTACAATTTCTATAATAATCGTTGCAGTGTCAATTCCGCAATAGTTACTATCTAATAAGGTCACTTCATAGGTTCCAATTCCTGGATAGGCAATTGTATGTGGGAAGGTAGGTGGCCATGGTGTCCAATCAACAATTGAGTCTTGTCCTTCACCCCAGTAATCGCCAAAGTTCCAGTATTCATATCGCTGGTAGATATTTCCTTGGAACAGACAATTTCTTTCAGTAGTATTCGCCAGAGTAACAATAGTGTCTGGATAACAAAGGACTGTAGCATCCACTGTAATTGCGGCGTCATCTACGTCCCAAATCTTGATAGGACTGAAGGTCGCTTCACTGGGTCCACCCTGAATGGTGCTACAAGAATTTTCAGCGGTAAGGGTTACTTCGGTTTCACAGTCTACGGTATTGGGTAGGTAGGTATGTGCTACAGTTTGACCCCAGTTGGTATAGTCGAATGTCAGTTGCGGACTTCCATCACCAAAATCCCAGGTGAATACGGTGTTTTCAGATACGTTGGTTGAAGAATTGATGAACTCCATCTCTTGCGGAGCACAGGCTTGAGTTAAGCCGCCGACAGGGATTTGAATGGAAGCACTTGTTGATTCCTCCATCACCAATATACCAGTCACTAGACAACCGGAGGCGACCTCAGTAATAGTGACCGTATATGTTTCAACGGTTTGTGGATAGATATGAGAAATCGCATCTGGAGAATTCCATGGTCCACCAGTTTCTAACGGCGAACCGTCTCCCCAGTTGATCTCATAGTCGATCCAGTCGTCCGGAGATTGAAGGTTGAGGGCATAGTCTACACCACCACAGGCATACCATTCTGGATCTAATGCAGCCGTTCCGTTGTAGTCAAAGACCTCTGGACATTGCGCAAACAGTTGTCCCGATGCAAGCAGCATCAGAAATAGAATTGGATGGAAAATACGGAAACCCCGTGAACCTCTCATGTGCGTTGTTTACGGGAGATGGGGGGAAATGGATACGAAAACCAGGCTATTTCGCTGAAAATC
This sequence comes from uncultured Comamonadaceae bacterium, assembly GCA_964553485.1. Lineage (GTDB taxonomy): Bacteria > Bacteroidota > Bacteroidia > Flavobacteriales_D > Sanyastnellaceae > CAZKMC01. The sequence goes on along the minus strand of CAZKMC010000204.1, from coordinate 1,085 downwards.
CACTTTTGGCAGTTTAACGGCCAAATGCACAACACAGAAATGGTCTTATCCGACCTTCATTTGTTCAACCATTTGGGCTACAGCCGGACAAACAAGCGAGTTTTTGTAAGTCAAGTCCAAGAGCTGATACATGTTTTTTCTGTCCGTATGGGGATATTCTCTGCATGCGTTTGGACGCCAGTCATACACCCCACATTGGTTGTCGTCAAAGAGAAATGGACAAGGCGCGGAATTCAGCACGTAATCACCGTCGTTGTCCATGTGAAGATGTGTGCTGACGAAGTCAACTGCTTTGATTTTGAAATGTTTAGCTAGCCTCTCGATGTCTTTGTCGCGAAAAATAGGACTAGTGGTTTTGCAACAATTTGCACACTCCAGACAATCTGTTTTTTCAAATGCCTTTTCATGGGCTTCATGAAACTTCTGATCCAGTTTTTTATTGGGAACTTTGGACAGATTCCTAAGAAACTTCTTATTGGCTTTTTTCTCAGTTTCTGCTTTTTCCAACCTGTTGGTTAGTTCTTCATTCATGTGGATCTTGGAATGAAGGGTTGTGAATGAAAGAAGTATCTGTTAGGGTCTTGAGGAAGTTCACCAAATCTATTTTGCTCTGTTCTCCTAACATCAATCCACCTTCGGTGTATTTCATAAATGAGTCAATTGTCTCTGAGGGTAACCCCCCTGAATTGTAATGGTCTATGACTTCTTCCAAGGTGTTGAAACGACCATCATGCATGTATGGGGCAGACAATTCTACATTGCGCAAGGAAGGAGCTTTGAACTTGCCGTAATCCAAAGGATTTCCATTGACACCGCCATAACCGAGATCTGCAAAAACACTGTCGAGGCCGTTATTATGAGGGAGGTAGTCAGAAAATTGGAGGCCGGCATCTGTATGGCAGTGGAAACAATCTGCTCCGAATTCTCCGCCTTGCACCAATTCAGGATCACCTCCTTCTCTGAGGAAAAGTTGGTCATACCCACGGTATTCACTGTCGGTTAAAGTGTACTCACCACGTTTCCATTGATCAAATTTCGAATCTGCTGAGATCATTGTTCGGAGGAACTGCGCAATGGCCATTACC
>CAZKMC010000203.1:1830-5394 GCA_964553485.1 uncultured Comamonadaceae bacterium | reverse complement strand
CTTATTGTTGTTTGATGTTCCAATCAACTACATTCCAGCGGTAACAAAACAACATACCTATAATCTGGCAGCTACTTTGTATCCATATGCCACAGTAATTAATGGAGAGTCTAGTTATAGTGCTGAAGTCTTCTATAAGTTCAAAAAGGGAACGTTACTTGGCGGAAAGTACGGCACTAATATCACCGTGAATTATGCTGCGGCAAATAGCTTGGACACTACACACTTAAGTGGCGTCGAAGGAATTATTGATGGCTACCAAAGAAATTCCCTGGGTTTTGGGGGAGAAAAATATGTCCGTGATTTGAATATTGAAGTCTCTAAAAAAATCAATAAAAAACTCAAAGCCAAGTACACCTATTTCTACTTGGAGTTCAACACCTTGTCTACGCCTGTTACCACAGACTTCAAAGGAATTGTATTTGCTGATATCCATGTTCTTGAATTGAATTACAAGATCAAACCAAAACATTCTTTGCGCACTGAATTTCAAGTCCTTTTCACAGAACAGGACAAAGGAGATTGGGCAACAATTGTCGCAGAGTACACTTGGTCTCCCCATTGGTTCTTCAGCGTGATGGATCAATATAATTTTGGCAATTCTGATGAGGCCAAACGCGTTCACTATGTGTATGGCACTATGGGATATATCAATGGTTCCAACAGGCTTTCTATTGGTTATGGAAAAAGACGTGAGGGTATCTTTTGTATTGGAGGTGTTTGCCGGGCAGTACCTGCATCAAATGGCCTTGAAATCACACTTACTAGTAGCTTTTAATATAGCACCATGAAAAAAATAGCATACTTCTTCGTTTTAGTTTTATTGATTACCGGATGTGACGTAATCGAAGAGCCAATCATACCATTCAACATCAACTACAATGCTGATGCATATGGGCCGGCACCAACTTTTAGCGCCCCTGTAAACACGAGCCGCAACGCCTTGGTTGAAGACTTCACAGCTCACCAATGTGGGAATTGTCCACCAGCAGCCGTGATTGCAACGAGCATTCAAACTTCAAATCCAGAAGGAAGAGTAAGTGTTGTAGCGGTTCATGCCGGAAGTTTGGCCGTTACCAATAGCGATTACCCTACTGATTGGACCACTGCAGATGGAGATATTTTTTGGAATCAACTAGGTTTCCAGGCCAACCCTCTAGGCCGAGTGAATAGAAAAAACGGAGTAGAAAACTTCTATGCCCCAGACCAGTGGGCTGATGCTGCGGCAGACATACTTGCGCAGGATGGGATCGTAAATCTCCAGATGATCGCAAATTACATTCAAGAAGACAATGTTTTGAATGTTCACGTGAACGGTCAATTCGCAGGGGCATTTAATGGAACAACCAAGTTGACAGTTTTGATCACAGAGTCACATATTTTTGACAATCAACTTGATTACGGCTCAGACCCAGAACATATTGAAGATTATGAGTTCAATCATACTCTCCGCGGATCTATAAGCGGAGCTTTGGGACTGGTGTTTTCAGAAAATGCCAACACTGGTGATGAAATCCAAAAAAACTTCACCTTTCAGTGGAACGATGAATGGGTGCCAGAAAACTGTTCAGCAGTTGCTTTTGTTTCCGATGATAGCGATGGAGAAATACTCAATGTGGTTGAACATCATCTTGGCGAATGATTCGTCTTGGCCTCATATCTCTCAGCTTGATATTTAGCGCTCTGTTGAGTGCCCAAGCAAATTTCTCCGGTGGAATAAAAGGCGGATTTACAGCCTCTCAAGTAAGTGGAGACGGCCTGGCTGGCTTCAATAAAGCCGGCTATTGTATTGGTCCTTTTGTCAAGATTGCCATTTCAGATCAAATTTCCATATCTCCTGAGATTCTTTATATCACAAAGGGAAGTAGAAAACCAACTAACCCAGACAAAGGTGATTTCACTTCATGGGGATATATTTTCCATTATGTGGAAGTGCCGGTATTGCTTCACTACAAATTTGATCGTTTTACGGCTAGTGGCGGATTGTACGTGGCAGCTCTCACAAAGGGCATTGAAGAAAGTCAAGCAGGACTGCAATATCCAGTTGCAAATCCTGAAATGAAAAAGACAGACATTGGCTTTGCCATTGGCGGCAGTGTGTTTTTCACTGACCATCTTTTTCTTGAAGTCCGTTATACCCAGAGTGTTTCACCTATACGTGCCGCTCCAGACCCGCTAAATGTGGTTCCCTGGTATGATGGAGGCATGTACAACAGTGTCCTTCAATTCATTCTCGGTTACGAGTTTGGCAAGTCCTAGAGATCTTCCATCACCTTAAATAAACTGTATTCGGTAGCTTCCACGGCCTCTTTATATTCTGCCCAGGGACCGCTAAAGAACGCATTGATTTCATTGACGACTTCATCAGTTTTGCGCTGCGCGCGAAGAATGGCGTCTTGTGCACTTTTGGCTGGCATCCGATTACCTGTATCAATCTTGGACATTGCACCCCACAGATAAGAACCAAGACGTTCCGTCACACCATCGATTCCTTCAAAATCTTCTGGCTCAGAATAATGGTCTTCCATCTTGGTTAGCATTTTTTTCAATGAATCGCCATGATGAATTATTGACTTATAAGTAGAGTCCTCAAGGTGTGACAGGTGTTTATTCACTAGCTCAATGACTTTTTTACCCTCCTTAATTCTTTCGTATCCTTTGTCTGCCTTTTCAATGATTATCAATAACTCGCGTTCCAAAGATCGCTGTGCTCTTCGTGCTTCCGGATTGAACTCAATGCGAGGATCAGCACTTACTTGAAGTTCAGTACTGTCTTTATGACCATTATAATCCACAACTATTTTATATGTCCCCGGCATTACTCTTGGTCCACCTCCTGGTTCTTCATCGTGCTCTCTATTTCTTCGAGAAGGCCAATGCACACCTTTCTCGTCAAAATTCCATCTCACATAATTCATTCCCGTATCTGGTTCCATAGTCATCTGCCGCAGTGTATCCATACGCTGGTTGAAAACCATCACTTTTGCTTTTTTATTTTTGCCTTCACCTACATGGTCGGGATGCACAAACATACTGATAGATGCTCCTCTTGACTTATTTTGCCCCTGCCATACGTGGTCAGCTGCAAATCTTGAGCCTGCTGGCCTTCTCCATTCTGCCTGATAAGCCTCCGGTGCTCCAAATATTTTCAATGGTATTCCAAGTGTTCCTGGGTCTGCGGCTACCTCCCTCAATGGACGAATGTCGTCCAAAATGTAACAGGCTCTTCCGAAGGTTCCAATAATCAAATCATGTTCTCTTGGATGGATTTTTAAGTCCATTGTAGAAACATTAGGATAATCATGCGTCCAATGGTTCCATTTTTGGCCTTTATCGAAACTCACATACAAGCCATTTTCAGTTCCCAGAAACAGCAAGTTTGGTTCTATAGGATCTTCAACCAGTGACAATGCGTGTCCGTTCACATTAGTTTCATCCACAATTCTTTTCCACTTATTCCCCGCATCTGTAGTATGATACACGTAAGGTTTCCAGTTATTTCTGCGATAGTCATTGACCACCACAAAAGCTTCTCCCACATTATGAGCAGATAATTGAATTTGA
>CAZKMC010000203.1:0-1820 GCA_964553485.1 uncultured Comamonadaceae bacterium | reverse complement strand
TCTTTGATTTTATTCTCTAACGAAGTCCAAGTTTTGCCGCCATCCTGAGTTCGTTGAATTTTTCCGTCATCAGTACCGGCCCAAATCACATTTTTATCGTGTGTACTTGGTGCTATGCAAGTAATGGTAGTATAGTTTTCAGCAGCGGTGGCATCAATTGTAAGTCCCCCGCTGATCGCCTGCTTCTGTTTTGTGGTGTCATTTGTAGTTAAATCAGGTGACAGCAATTCCCAGCTCAGACCTTGATCGATGCTATGGTGCACATATTGACTGCCGAAATACACTCCTTCTGGATTAAATGGGTCTTCTGCAATTGCAGCATTCCAATTGAATCGAAGCGTTGCATCGTCCGAAAGGTTTGGCTGAATGTCTAACATTTCACCAGTCTGAATATCCACACGATATACATTTCCTCCCTGCGACATACTATAAGCGTATCGGCTATTTCCCGGAAGAGATACTACGTCAAAACCATCTCCAAAACTGATCTCCTGCCAGTCTTCATTTCTTATTCCTTCTCTGTGCCATACATACCCGGGAGCTTGCCAGCTTCCATTGTCTTGCATTCCTCCATAAATGTGGTAGGGGATGTCCATATCATAGTTGATATGGTAAAACTGTCCCAATGGCAAGTTGGAAATGAACTCCCATTTTTTGCCTCCGTCTCTGGAAATGTTCATACCACCATCATTTCCGTCTATAAGAAACTTGCTATCATCCGGGTGGATGTAAAAAGCATGGTGGTCTGGATGAGCTCCAGAATAAGGAAGAATGGTTTCCCAAGTCTTTCCCCCGTCAATGCTCTCATTCACCATGCTATATAGATTATACAAATGGTTTTCATTTTGTGGATCTACAAAAATATCTGCGTAATAGAATGGCCGATTCCCAATGTTTTCTGTGGTAACCAGTTTCCAAGTAAAGCCGCCATCTGTAGACTTATACAGGCCTGTTTTTTTTGCTTCAACCAGTGCATATACCACATTTGGATTGTTTTCGGAAATCGCAAGACCAATTCTGCCAAGATTCCCTTTTGGAAGACCATGCTTGTCAGTCCGTTGTACCCACGTTTTTCCGCCATCCACTGTCATATATAGACCGGAACCTTCGCCACCACTATTGAATGTCCATGGCTTTCTCCCAAATGTCCACATGGCTGCAAATATCTTGTTGGGATTAGAAGGATCTACAATCATATCAGCGCATCCCGTGCTATCATTTACAAACAACGAGCGCTCCCAAGATTCCCCACCGTTGGTAGTTTTATAAACCCCTCGTTCAGGATTATTGCCCCATGCAGAACCCATGGTTGCTGCAAAAACGGTATTGGGTTCATCTCTATGTATGATGACCCTATGAATTGCTTTGGTATTTTTCAATCCTTTGAATTCCCAACTTCTTCCGGCATCCAAACTTTTGAAAATTCCAGCACCACTTGTGTGACTGTTTCTGGGGTTCCCTTCACCTGTTCCTGCCCATATCACATCTGGATTGTTTTGATCTATTGCTAATGCTCCAATTGACTGAACAGGCTGTTTATCAAACAGAGGTGTCCAGGTGATACCTGCACTTTCACTTTTCCAAAGTCCTCCGCTGGCCGTGCCAATGTAAATCACTTCTGGTTGATCTCTTACTACATCAATTGTGGTGACTCGGCCACTCATTGTGCCGGGGCCCACATGCCTCATGTTCATTCCTTTGAACAATTCCATATTTACATCTTGAGCCGGTAAACAAAGGCTAAGTAAAATAGCGGCAAGGAAGAGAATAGAATTTCGCATCATGTTATTTGGTTTGGGAGGCTTAAACTAGTAAAAACT
>CAZKMC010000202.1:0-5410 GCA_964553485.1 uncultured Comamonadaceae bacterium | reverse complement strand
GGCGATCTCTGTTTCCATTCGATCAGTAATTGCCTCATACTTTTTCACCTTCTTCAATAAACGATCGATTTCTTTTTTGTTTGTTTCCGTCACTAGATCTTGCACATAACCAAGTTGTCTGCGAACGATGTTTCCAAACTTGGCCACTTCCTTTTTGGCCTCCATTATGCCAAGTTCAGGCGTTCCCAATATACCGGTGCCTATGTATTCAAGGTGGAATTCTTCATCAAGCTCGCCCCGTGATTTAACAGTGCGAGTTGCGATACGCACCAGCCAAGGAACAAACCAGATCATGATCATCACGTTCGCAGCATTGAAAGCAGTGTGGAAGACCGCAAGTCCAGTGTTGGCTGCGCCTGGGTCTGTAAATGGATCACCATCAACAAAGAGTGCTACAAATTTGAGGAAGAATGGGAAGATGAACACCATCCAGGTTACCCCTATGATATTGAACATAGAATGTATCCTAGCGGATCTTTTGGCATGCACATTACCTACAAGAGATGCAATCTCTGCAGTAATGGTTGTGCCAATATTCTCACCCAAAATCATAGCTGTAGCCACCTCAAAAGGAATTATTCCTTTTGCAACCATGGCCATTGTGAGGGTCATAGCGGCACTTGAGGATTGGATCACAATTGTCACCAATGCACCTAATGCAATAAACATCAATGTACCGAATACAGGTATATCCTTATACTCTATGAAGAACTGAACTAAACCTGAATTCTGGTCAAGGTTTGGAACCGCTTCTTTCAAGAACTGCAGACCAAGGAAAAGTACAGAGAAGCCTATGATGGCATTTCCCCAATTTTTCGCTTTACTCGAAGACATAAAAATGAGAGGAGTAGCTAATGCAATGATCACTAGTGCGTAACTTGAAATGCTCACTTTGAAGCCCAAAAGCAATACTAGCCAAGCAGTAATAGTGGTTCCAATATTCGCTCCCATCATTACTCCAGCCGATTCTCTCAAGGTCATGAGTCCTGCATTTACAAAACTCACGGTCATCACGGTGGTTACTGAGGACGATTGTACCACACTTGTAATACCAAATCCAGAAAGAACCCCCGTAAAACGATTGGTCGTCATGGAGGCTAACATTCTGCGGAGTCTTGAACCAGCCGCTTGTTGCAAGCCCTCACTCATGATTTTCATTCCAAAAATGAAAAGTCCTAGAGCTCCTACGAGCACCAAGAAACGAATGATGCCCCAAGATCTTTCTGTAGTGAACTTACCCTTTTCAGACCAAACAATATCTTTTGACCCGTGATCCAAGTTGGCAATATCTCCACCTTTGGCAAGACCTAACTTGAATGAATACTTTTCTGATTCGAACAAATCCTCTATGGTGTAATTCACAGAATTGATCGGAATTGGCTCGGTATAGGTCCATTCATTTCCACTCATTCCTGCCTTATCTCTTTTCTCACCAATTGCCGTATTATACTTGATGATCAAATGTCCACCTTGGAAGTGATTCAGTAGCTCGTAATCAAGACTCCAGGTGATTGTGGCGCCACCTTCTAGACCTATGGCAGAAACATTTTGAAAAACATCACTGTTAAATTCGAAATCTTCAACAGGAGGAACAATAGACTCAGTAATTAATGAATCAACTTGATTGTCATCGAAGTTTTGTTCTGACGATAACTGTCCGAAGGATTGAAATCCTACACTAAGTAAAAAGAATGCTAGAAATAGATGTTTCATTGTGAGTGTATTCTATGGCTTAATTAAATAGCAATTTCCATTTGGAATCTGATTCGGAGCTTCATGTCACTAGCTCCCTGAACGTCAATAAGACTGGCATCGCTTTGAAATTTAAGTGAGTGACCTTTGATGTATCTTGATATGCCTAAAGTGTATTCGGCAGTCTCGGTAACTCCTGAATACGTCTGGTTATCAGGCTTAATTTGTGTAAATCTACCAGATACTGCCCAATCACAGTCAAATAAGTAAGAAGTGTGCACATTCAATGCGGAACCAGTGTAATAACCTTTTCCATTATCTGCCACAATGTTCTCCGAAATTGAACGCTGGGCATATTCTACCATCAGCATCAATCCTTGGTATTTGAACATAGCATCTGCAAAAATGCCGGATAAATCAGTTTCGAGATAGTTCCCCAAACTATCTACCAAAAAGCTGCCCAGGTTTCCCTGTTGCCTTGAGGCACCTTGATTAATGTCATAAGCAACTGCCAAAGCTAATTTGGGAGTTGCTTCGCGAGCTAGATCCGCGCCAACATAATCACCGCCTTTGGTAAATTTGCCCATAGGCAGGAACTCCACTTTTCCGGTATATTCAAATCCGCCTATGTTGTCAGCCGTGATGTTTCTGCCTTCACCTTTTGATAAGGCAAATTGTGGTCGCAACAATGCATTTCCGACATTGATTATACCCCTTAGTTGAATTCCCATATCACGGTCAATGTTGAATTTGCTATTCAACAAACTACGATCCACAAGATCCAGTTTTTGGGAACTCAGCAGACGTTCTCTATTTCCAGGTAATTTCGTTTGACCAATCCAAAGATCTATGTTATCAGTGATTGCATATTTTCCAACCGCGTCCAGCACGATCTTAGAACCTGCTCTTACCTCCTCAAAATCACTTGAAGGACTGATGTCCCGATTACTCAATCCAAGTTCGATCTTGTATCGAAAACGAGGATCCACCATAAATCCATCAAACTTCAAACGGGCTCTTCTTACCAATGCGTTGGTGGTCCAATCCTGAGAATCATCTAATAGAGTTTCACCAGTAAAAAGAGTTTGAATGCGGAATTGCATTTTGACAGACATAGAAGAATCCGGGGCATTAAAATTAATCCCTTTTCCAAAGGATGGATTAACTACTTGAGAAGCCATTTGATTTGTCATTGAAAAAACCAATATGGTTAGAATGGCTGTGCGAAGAAACATATTTTTTGTTTTGTAAAACATCATTTAGCAGGAACAAAACTCAAACAATCTGTTAACATATCATTATGCTGAAAGGTAGCTTAATTCATATGTAACTTTCCCCTAACATTGCCTTAACATAGAAAAATGGTAATTGGTAAATTACACAATGATTTCGAGAGGAAAAGAGTAAGGATGGAAACTACAAAATCACCTAGCCGACAAAATCTCAATCACTATTCCTACGCAGAAATTGCCAAATCCAACCCTTTGTTAGAATTTTCGGATATTTAAAGTCTTAACCAAAAGATTTTCAGTAGTCTATCAACTACATTCACAAAGCCTAACAATCAATTGAACATGCGCGTTTCTCATAATTTGCTGATGGGCATTTTGCTCTGCTGCACACCTTTCCTCGGCGTAAGCCAAAACATAGGCATTAAAACAGCTAACGAACTACTCGGTAACGTTGTAAACACCGAGCTAGCTCAGAAATTCTCTGGATTTGATCTAACGCAGACACGGTTGGCGGGTACGTCCACCAGTCAAAAGAGTGGACTAACACATTATTACTTCCAGCAAACTGTTTCAGGAATTGCAATTCACAATGCGATTATGAATGTGACGGTTGACGCTGATGGAAAAGTACTTCAAGCCACCCACACATTCACTCCAAAACCGGCCTCTGCGGTAAGACAAGCTCATCCCGAAATCCAGGCAAACAACGCACTATTGAATGCATGCGCTCACTTAGGACTGGATGTTTCACCAACTTTTACACCCCCATCGCCAGAAAACACCAGTGTCAATTCTGGAAAATTCAATGAACCTGAAATTTCGAGGAGAGACATTGACTTTCGTCTCGTCTATCAAGTTTTGAATAAAAGAGATGTGCGGCTTGCCTGGGAATTTGTGATTTTGACTTTGGATGGACAAGATTGGTGGCAAATTCGAATGGATGCTCAGACTGGCGAATTCCTGGACAAAAACAACTGGATGGTTAGCTGTGCAATTCACCCGAATGAGGCATGTCACAAAACTACTGCAGGAAGAATTGAAGGAAGTAGAAATCCTTTTTTGCCTTTGCTCACAAATACTTACAATGTTTACCCCATTCCAGTTGAAAGTCCAAGCCATGGCGGTAGATCATTATTGACAGCTCCTTGGACAAACAATCTGAGTGCGTCTCCTTTTGGTTGGCATGATACGGATGGCAGTTCAGGCGCAGAATTTACCATCACCAGAGGAAATAACGTCTGGGCCCAAGAAGATATAAACGCTGACAATGGCACGGGATATAGTCCCGATGGAGGCGCTTCTCTGGACTTTGATTACCCGATTGATTTGACACAAGCCCCTGCAACTTATCAGGACGCCGCAATTACTAACCTGTTCTACTTCAACAACGTGATGCACGACGTATGGTACAACTACGGTTTTGATGAGGAAAGTGGTAATTTTCAAGAAAACAATTATGGCAACCCTGGCTTAGGCAGCGACTTTGTTTTTGGGGATGCACAGGATGGTGGTGGCACCAACAATGCCAACTTCGGAACACCACCTGATGGAGAAAGCCCGCGGATGCAGATGTTTCTTTGGACAGGCGCTCAAGCACCCTTGTTTGAAGCAAATGGAATCAACTACTCGGCCGTAGTTGCAGATTTTGGTGCTCAGGAAGGAACATGGAATGGCAATTTGATAATTGCTGACGATGGCAGTGCTGTGCCAACTGAAGCATGTAATCCATTGATAAATGGGGGGGGAATTAGCGGCAACATAGCCGTGATCGACAGAGGTAATTGCACCTTTGTTACGAAAGTTCAGAATGCTCAAGACGCTGGTGCTATTGCGGTGGTGGTTGTGAACAATGTTGCAGGAGCGCCAACCCCAATGGGAGGAACGTCTGGTACAATCACTATTCCGGCTATTATGATCAGCCTTGATGACGGAAACTTTCTGAAAAATGAAATTATAAGCGGTACAGTAAACGCAACTATTACCTTATCTGGAAATGTAGACAGAGATGGTGATTTTGATAACGGAATCATTGTTCACGAATATGGTCACGGAATTTCTTCCAGACTCACGGGTGGCCCCTCAATTGTGAGCTGCCTCACTAACACTGAGCAAATGGGCGAAGGCTGGTCGGATTATTTTGCGCTTATGATGACCATTGAGCCAGGAGATATAGCTGAAGACCCAAGGCCTATTGGAACTTTTGCAATTGGGACTTCTACTCAAGGGCCTGGAATAAGGACTTACTCCTACTCTACCGATATGGGAATAAATCCTCATACCTATCTGGACATTGCCAATGAATCTGTGCCTCATGGTGTAGGCTCAGTGTGGTGTGCGATGCTTTGGGACATGACATGGGCTTTGATTGACCAGTACGGGTTTGATCCTGACCTTTACAATGGAACAGGGGGCAATAACCTTGCAATGCAATTGGTAATGGACGGGCTTAAGCTCCAACCATGTAACCCAGGATTTGTAGATGGGCG
>CAZKMC010000201.1:0-5422 GCA_964553485.1 uncultured Comamonadaceae bacterium | reverse complement strand
TCAATATTCGGTTTGCTGAAGTAATCTCCATCAGTGCCATAAGCAGGCAAATGGGGTTTCGAAGTAAGCGTAACTGGTTGGCTGTCCAAAGAAGACCATGCCCCTTGTTTGTTGACTACTTGATCTAGCATGAAAGCACTTGCCCCTCCAGGAACGTCCTCATCAATGAAAATCACACGGTTTGTTTTTGCTACAGATTTAGCTACAATGCCATGGATATCGAATGGTAGAAGTGTTTGCACATCCACCAACTCTACATCTATTCCAATTTCAGTTAATTGAACAGCTGCTTCTTTACATAAATTGAAAGTACTACCGTAGGACACAACAGTAATGTCTGTTCCTTCTCTTATTACTTCTGGAACGCCCAGGGGAACTCTGAACTCACCTAAATTGGTTGGCTTTGGCTCTTTCGAACGGTAACCGTTGAGACATTCTACTACCAAAGCCGGTTCGTCAGACTCGATAAGGGTATTGTACATTCCCGCGGCTTGTGTCATGTTGCGAGGCACACACACATTGATTCCACGAATTGAACTAATGATTGCACCCATTGGTGAACCCGAGTGCCAGATTCCTTCCAGTCTGTGACCACGAGTACGAATGATTACCGGGGCTTTTTGTCCGCCATAAGTACGATATTGAACTGTGGCCAAGTCATCGCGCATGATTTGTAAGGCGTAATAGATGTAATCCAAGTATTGGATTTCAGCAATTGGACGAAGCCCACGCAATGCCATACCGATTCCTTGTCCCAAGATGGTTGCTTCACGGATACCGGTATCAGATACCCGAAGTTCTCCAAACTTCTCCTGCATCCCCTCCATCGTTTGATTCACTCCGCCGATCTTTCCAGTGTCTTCACCGAAAGTGAGTATTTCTGGGTATTTGGTAAAAAGAGCATCAAAGTTATCTCGAAGGATAAGTCGGCCATCAACCATTTCCGGCTCTGAAGCATACTCGGCTGGAACGCTTGCTATGTTTCCAACCGCCTGACTTGACTCAGAATAAAGAAGTCCGCTGTATCGTTTGTTATTCTCTCCTATACAGTTCTGCACCCAGATGCTCAGTGATTGCCTTTGAGCACTTTGCTCTCCTCGGGTAATGCGTAATATTTTTCTTGCGGCCGCAAGAATATCTTTTCGGATAGGCTCCGTGGTTTTGCGTATGCCTTCTATAATCGGCTCTACAAAACTTCTGTTTGCTGAATTACCAGCCACAGCTTTCATAATTGCAATAGCCTCATCCATGTCTTGGTCAATTCCTGAGCGGAAAGAAATCCAAGCCGCCTTTTGCTCTTGTCGAACTTGTTTCTTGGTTTCTGTTCTGATCGCATCCAACTCGTCCTCAGAAGCAGCGCCATCAAGTATCAAAAACTTTTTGAATTGGTTCAGACAGTCGTATTCCTCTGTCCATTCTAATTGCTCTTTTGTTTTGTAACGTTCATGAGAACCAGAAGTTGAGTGCCCCTGAGGTTGGGTTACTTCCTGCACGTGAATAAGAACTGGAAGGTGTTTCTTTCTGCATTTCTTTACAGCCTTTTCATAGGTCACCAAAAGGTCAGGATAGTTCCATCCTTTCACCCGATAAATTTCCACTCCATTGGTTCCTTCTTGCTTCTGGAATCCACTAAGAGCTTCTGAGATGTTTGATTTTACAGTTTGGAAATCTCTTGAAACAGAAATTCCAAATCCATCATCCCAGATTGACATTGCCATTGGTACTTGAAGGACAGCAGCTGCGTTCATGGTTTCCCAAAACAAACCCTCAGAGGTACTTGCATCACCGATGGTTCCAAAAGCCACTTCATTGCCTTTGTCGGTGAACTGGGTCATACTGTGCAAGGCCTCATTTTGACGGTACACTTTTGAAGCCTGAGCCAATCCAAGCAAACGAGGCATTTGCCCAGCTGTAGGCGAAATATCTGCAGAGCTATTGTTCTGCTCCATCAGGTTTTTCCAACTTCCGTCTGGGTTCAAACTGCGCGTTGCGTAGTGTCCCCCCATTTGTCTACCCCCACTGGTTGGTTCTTCATTGACATCTGCATGCGCATAAAGGGCGGCGAAATATTGCTGAACGGTCAACTCGCCCAGGGCCATCATGAAGGTTTGATCTCGGTAATATCCCGATCTAAAATCTCCTTTTTTGAACTGCCTTGCCATGGCGATTTGCGCCAATTCTTTTCCATCTCCAAAGATTCCAAATTTGGCTTTTCCTGTGAGCACCTCTTTTCTTCCAAGCAATGACGCCTCGCGGCTTAAGCAGATCAAACGATAATCATCCAACATTTGCTTCTGAATCGCTTCTGCACTTAGTGTTTCTGTAGATGGATCTTGATTCATGGGCTTGTGTTTAAGAAGTAGAACGGGAGTGCAAAAATAGCTTGAATCCCTTGAATTTGAAAACGGCTAATGTTCTTGAGGCCAACTAAGGTTTCTCTCCTCGGCGTAAGCCACCGCCAACTTAGCTCCTAACTCAGCATTATTCAGCACTAATTGGATGTTAGTTTTCAGGCTATCACCTCCGCTTAGCTGTCTTATGCGCTCCAATAAAAATGGCGTGATCTTCTTGCCGGAAATCTGCAATGTATCCGCTTCAGAAATTGCTTGTGCAGTCCATTTTTCCATTTTCTCTGCTTCAAGCGCATGTTCAATGGGCACGGGATTACCAATGAGGACACCTCCCTGGAGCCCAAGATCCCATTTCAGCTTCATCATTTTTGCAATCTCTTTTGCAGACTGTGCATTCATATCCACTGCTAAGCCGCTTTTCCGCGAAAAGAACGCCGGGAATTCTGCTGTTTTATACCCAATCACAGGCACGCCTCCGGTTTCTAACACCTCCATGGTTTTTGGTAAATCGAGAATTGATTTGGCTCCGGCGCACACCACAGCTACTGATGTTTGCATGAGTTCCTGCAAATCTGCGGAAATGTCCCAAGTCTGGTTCACCCCACGATGCACCCCACCAATTCCTCCTGTAACGAAAACTGGTATTCCCGCCAATTTTGCTGCGATCATGGTGCTTGCTACAGTAGTTGCACCTAGCTTATTTTGTGCCAGAGCAATGGGCAAATCACGCCTGGAAAGCTTTAACACATCCTTGCTCTGAGCAAGTGTGTCTAGTTGATCTTCACTTAATCCCACACAAATTTTTCCATCCATAACGGCTATTGTAGCTGGAATGGCGCCATGTTTCCTAATCACTGACCCGACTTTCAGAGCCGTTTCCTTGTTTTGAGGCCATGGCATTCCATGGGCAATGATGGTTGACTCCAAAGCCACAACTGGTTGGTTGTTTTTGAGAGCATCGGCAACTTCGGGATGAAATTGAAGCATGAGATTGTGCATTGCACCTGTTTTTAGAAGTTGTACAAAATTGAAGACCGTTGACTGCCTTCTATTTTAACTGCAGCAATCCTTTTCTTGTTGTATCGGTGGACACTTGACTGATCCATAACTGCAATAAATACAACAATCACCGGCGAGCGGTTTCGACACCAAATGACAATTTGAGCACTCATAGAAATATTGGCAAGCATCTGTAGGCATTTCAAAACTTTCCTGATGCTGACAATTGGGACAAGTGACAGTTGATGCTGTGATGATTTCCATGTTATTCAGGATTGCTTTTGATGACATCGTATCCGGATTCAGCAATGGCTGCAGAGATTTGATCCTTGTTGACCAGATTAGCATCAAACTGGATGCTTGCAAGGCTCTCCTCAAAGCTGGCGGTAGTTTCAAAAATTCCGGGCAATTGGCTAACAGCTTTGATTACGTTGTTTTCACAGCCCGTGCATGACATCCCATGTACTTCAAATTCGATCCTTTGAACTTCCGAATTAGGAGTCACCTCTGCGGGAGGTTGTTGTGAAGATGTTAGTTTATCCGAGAAATAGGGAAAAGCGAGCATAATTGCCGCAAAAACCGTCACAATGGCCAAAAAAGCACGCGTTTGTGTGAATTTTGGCTTCTTTACTGGATCACAATCACAATCAGCCTCCATTTTTGAAGGCTTCAGCATCTGATACCATGCAAAGCCAATTACGAGTATAGTAAATGCAATGAGGTAGGGGCGAAATGGCTCCAGCCATGCAAAGGAAGATGCCACCCCACTTGTACCGGCCACCAAGGCCAGTACAGGGGTGATACAACAAAGGGAAGCGGCAAAAGCGGTGAGCAAGCCTGCACCGGCCAATTTGTTCTCATTTTTCATATGTGTTCAAGAGTTTCTTCAAATTCAAGCATGTTAAAAAACGGCTTCATCAGGTTTTCGAATCCTGGGGTGAGCTCATAATAAATGGTTTGAGCCTCCTTCCTACTAAAAATGAGTCGGCGGTCTTTCAATTTACGTAAATGTTGCGAGGCGGCAGATACAGAAATGCCGAGGGCATCGCTGAGATCGCAGACGCACAATCGGTCTTCTTCGAATAGAAGAAATAAGATCTTCATTCGGGTTTGATTACCAGCTAATTCAATCATTCCAGACAGTCTTTCGAACGAATGATTTAGTTCCTTGAGTCTGCTTGAGCAGCGGGTAATTTGTTGTTGGTCCGCATTTGCACGGACGCAAGTGTTGTTATTCATTGAGGTGAATATACACTATTTTAGCAAATACTAAAATACATTGTGAAATCTTTATTGCTACTCATATTCTACCCTGCTCTTTAATAAGACCCACAATTTTGCCAAATTGGAACGTTGTTAAGAAAAATGATGATGAAAATTTGCCTTGTTTTCGTGTTTGGACTTCTCAGCTTTACCGCTTCTGAACCTGCCGAGTTATTGATTTGGGATTTGAACCGCCCTCTGTCTTGGGATGATTTTAAAAAGCGCACTGGGCCAGAAGAATTGTACAAGGCATTTACCTACTCCGGAATTCAGTTTGAAGTGAAGAGACAAGACTCTACTGTACTCATTCAGGTTCGCCCTTATTTCGACCCGACTCAATCTTGGGTTCACAAGGACCATTTGGACGATGGCTTATTGGCTCATGAGCAAATCCACTTTGATCTAACCGCATTGGCAGCCGTTGAAATGGATCTACGGCTTGAACCCTACCGTGTTTCGCTCTCAGAATTCATTGACTTGGAATACATGGAACCTGTACAAGAAATGTATGATTCCTTGTTTGATGCGCTGGATCAACGGCAGAAGTTGTATGACCAGCAAACAGTTCATGGAACTGATACTTTGGAACAAATGAAGTGGCAAACAGAAATTTCAATGGAAACTATACAGCTGGGTCTTCGGCATTGGTGAGTCTCTCCCAAATCATGTCTTTCAGTTGATCAAGACCAAGTTGGGCCACAGAAGAAATGAAAATGAAAGGCATTTTCGGCAATTCTAGCTTGATGGCTTCTTTCAACTCATCATCCAACATATCCGATTTTGAGATTGCCAAGACTCTATCTTTGTGC
>CAZKMC010000200.1:0-5438 GCA_964553485.1 uncultured Comamonadaceae bacterium | reverse complement strand
CTGTTGAATGAGATAGAAATTTTTGTCTGAACTTTTCTTGAATTGAGAATATAGAATTACCCTGTCGAAATAGCCCAAACAGCTCACAATTAAATCGTCCTCGGGCTGAAAGCCCAGAAGCTCCACCAACCCAAACTTATTAGAAAACTCAATATTACCCGTGCGTAAATTCTGAACGCTGGCATTAGAAACCGGAAGGTTTGTTTCAAGATCTCGGAAGGTAATTTGCTGAGCTATCAAGCTATGACCAAACAAAATAAGAAATACGCATAGAATAAACTTATTCATCAAATACAGTTTCCAATATGGTGAGTGAGTTAATTTCCTTTTTTCCGGAAAGGTGCAATTGCAAATAATCTATTGCGGCTCTCAACAAAATCCGTCTTTCGGTTGAACTCATTTTTAAGGCCTTGAGTTCATCAAATTTCATGCCTGATATGCGCACAAATATACGGCCCAAATCTGTGTTCAGAACATCGTCATGCCCAAGAGATTCTTCCTGCCATCTACCCGATTGCAAATCGAAAACAGGTTGTTTGTATCTGTTGTTTTCTAATGGATTGGGATTAAAACCCAAGTGTTTGATCATTCCCATCATCACAAAAAGATGCAAGTTGGCCACTTGTGACTCAAGGTCTATCATTTGTGCAGCATTCCACAAGAAATCAAACAGCTGAATATGAGCTTCAGGTTCTTTGAGGGTCTTAAAAATCACTTCGGCCAAGAAGATTCCCAATGCACTTTTAGCCACATCTCCGGGTATATTGTTGTAGAAATAAGCCCTTCTTGCCTCTTTGAGTGTGTAAAGTTCATTGTTTGGCCTTCGCTCGATCTGAAGTTCAAGCAAGGCCAAATGGTGCAATAAAATCTGTCTTTTACTCTTACCTCCTAATCCTCTCACAACACATGGTACCATTCCGATATCTCTTGTATAAAAGTGACAAATCGTCTGCCCATCCCTGAAAGGGAAATGTTGAATAACAATGGCTTTTGTTGTGATTTTCAAGATGTTATTGTTGATTAAAATAATGTACAAACTTGCAACAAATCAAAATGTTACTAAATTTGTCTGATATAGTAGTGAAAATAAGCCCGTTGGGCATCATATATTTAAAGCGCTAGTGTATGTTTTATATTTGCACATAGTTTAAAGTTAGGTTAGGCAGGGCAATCGTAAGATTGTCCTGTTTTTTTTTGGCAACCCTGTAGGTCATTTTACGTAAACGATGTAAGACTAAACCTACACACGTGTCAGAATCAACTGGCACAAATAGGGCATAAGCACCTAGCCAAATGAATTATTCTCAAAAACAAAACTACATCCTTCTTTCTCTATCTTCCTTTATTTCGGTTTGTGTATTCGCACAATCACCGGGAGGAGTGGGATCCGGACTAAACAACTGTATAGGGCAGATTCTGGAACAAGTTCAATAAGTCAAGGAGCGCCAATAATGACTTGATCTGACAGCGGACCTAATGGCTTGAATGGCACTCAAACTTATTTTTTGAACTCCCCATTCTATGAAACAGATGTTTTCAACTTTCATTCTGCTTTGCGTTTTTACGGAAACTGGTCCTGGTTGAACGCTGATCTCTCAGTGCTATCTACCGGAGAGTATCCAGTCTTTGTGGTTTCGGAGAGAAGTGCAAACAACTCGAAAGGATATTATGTTGGAATCCAACAAGGGTCCCCTAAAGGCTTTCACATGGGGTATAAATCAAACACCCAGGTGATTGCCAGTCAATTTAACAATACCACCAACGTAGGCATAAACGCATACAATGCAGATGAATCGCCCTTGATTCATAGAGCACATCGATATGCAAGTGGGGCAATGTCAACAGCTATCTTGAAATATGGGGCTATAGATTCTGATTTAGATTTGAGCACTGGAGGTTCGCCACAATCCGGACAAGGAAGAATTGGTAAAGGATATGACAACAATGGATTCAATGGATTGATCTCAGAAGTAATCATTTATAATCGCGTGTTAGGGGCTATTGTCCCCTTTTTTTGTGTCTTCGATTCAAATAGTTAGCTTGGCACAATGGAAGAGGGTTTCTGGAAATGGGGCTTAACTGCACTCTGTTTGATTGCCATAATCGTAATTATCATTTGGAGGCTTTGGCCTCTAATTACATTTAAAAAAAGGGCCATTCAGGTACCTGGGCTTATCACAAACTGGATAAGTGCGCGAAAGGGAAATAAGACTATTTACAGGCCTATTATAAGTTTTAAAACCCGGGAAGGCGAATTAATCACTCTAACCTCAGAAGACCGGTGTGAGGGCTCCCCCCTGTACGAAAAGGGCACTCGAGTCGAAATACTCTACGACCCAAAAGATGCTGAAAAGATCAAAGTGATTTATCCGTCAAAATTATAATCCTCTTCATCTTCGCCAGTTTGAAAAAGGCTTCCAATGAGATCAGAAAAACTGATTGAATTTTCAAGCACTGTCTTATTAAGTAAATTGTATTCGCCCAATCCATGGAGCACAAATTCCATCCACAGGCTCTGTTCAAAGTTTTGTGCCCCCGGCACATAACGTTCTACCAATTCCTGCAATCCGTCAATGGACTTTAGTTTGGATTCAAATATTTTGTCTTCATCGGAATTCAAAAGCTCAAGTTCATGGTGATTGAACCAGTTCACAACGGATTGATAAGGATCCTCCTTTTTTCTTCTCTTTATCATTTCAGGATCCGGAAAAACTTGTGGGAAACGTGTCCTGATTGCCTTGCCAATTAGTGATAATGCCACGCTCTTTGGACCATCTTGCTCACCCTCGTATACCAACTCCACTTTCCCAGTGATGGCAGGTACAATTCCACTTAAATCGCCAACTCGAACAAATGAAGACTTTGCTCCTGAAATTAATGTCCGCAATTCAGCAGCCGCAATCAAATGCTCCATCGCACTAATCGAAAGCCTGGCACTGACCCCACTTTTCTGATCTATTAGTTCAGACTCTCGTGCTGCAAAAGAAACTTCCTCCAGTAAGTCCGAAATCCAATCTTTCAGCACCACGCGTTCACTTTGCTCTGGCAAAATCTTAGCCTCTTGTTTGGTAATACTAGTTGCTACTTCTATTGATTTGGGGTAATGCGTTAAAATTTGAGATTGAATCCGGTCTTTTAATGGGGTAATTATTGCGCCGCGGTTGGTATAGTCTTCCGGGTTTGCAGTGAACACAAATTGAATATCCAATGGAATTCGCAATTGGAAACCTCTTATCTGGATGTCTCCCTCCTGAAGAATATTGAACAATGCTACTTGAATTCGAGGTTGCAGGTCAGGTAATTCATTTATAACAAAAATACCGCGGTGTGAGCGTGGAACCAGTCCATAGTGAATCACACGTTCATTGGAGTAATCAAGCTTTAAGTTCGCGGCTTTAATCGGGTCCACGTCACCAATTAAGTCGGCAACGGTCACATCTGGGGTGGCTAACTTTTCAGAATATCTTTCAGACTTGTGCAGCCAGGAAATAGGCAAGTCATCCCCTTCCATTTTTACACGTTCTTTCCCGAAACTAGTAATCGGCAATAGGGGATCTTCTCTTAGTTGAGACCCTTCGATTACAGGAATATATTCGTCCAACAATCCAATAAGACTCCTGGCAATACGGGTCTTAGCCTGTCCGCGTAATCCAAGCAGATTCATGCTATGTCGGGCTAAAATCGCCCGCTCAATCTCTGGAATTACGGTTTCTTCATACCCTTGTATGCCCTCAAACAAGTTTCTCCTTTCTTTGATTGCTGAAATAAGGTTTTCTCTCATCTCATCTTTCACAGAACGAGACTTGTATTCCGTTTGTTTGAGTTCCCCCAATGTCTTAGCTGAGTATAGCTTTTGAATTGTTTTTGTCGTCATCGTCTAGTTTCTCTTTCTTCTGTTCTTTTCAAAATCGGCAAACATCGTTTCACCCAATCCTTGTAAACCTGTAAAAAATGCCCTGCCCTTATTGGCTTCAGTGAATTGTTCAACAAACTGCTGCAGATAAGGGTCTGTTGCTATCATGAAAGTGGTAATAGCAATAGTCTGCTTTCTGCATTGCCTGGCAAGGTTAAAACACTTCCCAGTAATATATGGATCCAATCCAAAGCTGTTCTTGTAATAGTCCCCTCCCTCTTTCAAGCAAGAAGGCTTCCCATCAGTAATCATAAATATTTGCTTGTTGGATGTTTTTCTCTTGCGCAAAATATCAATTGACAATTCAAGTCCCGCTACAGTATTAGTGTGAAATGGCCCAACTTTCAAGTATGGAAGGTCTTTGATTGGAATTTCCCACGCATCATTTCCAAAGACCACAATATCTAAGGTGTCCTTCGGATATTTCTGCATAATTAATTCACTCAATGCCATGGCCACTTTCTTGGCCGGTGTTATCCTATCTTCTCCATACAGAATCATTGAATGCGAAATGTCAATCATCAACACTGTAGATGTGATGGTCTTGTATTCCTGCTCTACAACCTCTAAATCGTTCTCTGTCAGGTTACTAAGCCCATCTATTCCATGGTTGATCTGTGCATTACGAAAAGACTCCACAAAATCAATTTGCTCAGTTTTATCGCCAAATTGAAAGGGTCTGCGATCCTCAGTTGGCTCTTGTCCGGGACCAGAATATTTTGTCCTGTGTTGACCTTGAGCATCTTTTTTTAGCTTGCCAAAAACTTGTTCTAAGGATCTTTTCCGAATGGATTGTTCCGTTTTTTTTGTAATGCCGCGGCCACCACTACCCTTGCTGTCATCATCCCGTATAAATCCCTTTTCCTTCAACTCGGCTTCAAAATCTTCCAGCGTATAAGTTTCATCTGTAAGTCCGTGGGCCTTATCTAATTCACGCATCCAATCCAGTGCCTCCTCAACGTCTCCTGCAGTAAAAGTGACCAATTCTAAGAACAGATCAAGCAACCGTTCAAAAGGTGAGCGCTTATCCTCAGAAGGAATGTATTTAGAAAATTGATAACCGAGCATCGTGGGTAATATCTACAGAAAGTTCAGAGTAATCTTTGATAACCTCTCATTTATTAGTATTTTTAACATAGTTGTGCCCTGCTTGTTCAACCCGTCACCACACATGCGAATTTTCCTCTCTATAATCCTCATCCATTTCGTTTCGTTTGATGCACAGTGTGCGTTAAAAGTCAAAGAAAGCATTGGTTTCGAAATTAATAGCACGCTTATCGATCAAGCTTCGCAAGAAATACTTGACACGCTTATTTCCCAATTCCCAGATTATCTCGTTGAAAAAATCGATATCGTAGGACATTGTTCCAGAGAAGGTGAAGATGACTATAACTTGTTGCTGAGTAGAAAAAGATCTATCGCGGTCTACAATTATATGACAGCCCAATTCCCAGATATCGGCGCCTATCAAGTGAAGTACTTCGGAGAACAACTTTCGCCATTCTTATTTGGCGATGAACAAAGT
>CAZKMC010000199.1:0-5483 GCA_964553485.1 uncultured Comamonadaceae bacterium | reverse complement strand
ATCATTGTCTTTGAAACTAACCAATACTTCGGCCCGCACCGCAGCCAAAAAAATTGTGCCCTCTGTAATCCTTGGAATCTGCGTATGTCTGCTCTCATTTGGCAGCACTAGGCTGACTCAATTCTTGGATTCTCCATTGTGGTTAAGCGTTACAATTGGCCTTGCGGTGAATCTAATTGGCCTGCTTTTATTGGCGCTTGCCGCACCCTGGTTGCTCAAACAAGGGAAAGACAATGTGCTGGCCACAATTGCTTCAAAAATCCCAATTAGAATATTTCGGAATAGATGGCTATAAGTTGGCACATCCCTTGTTTTCAATGTAGTTTTGTATCCACATGAGAGTAGCCCTTTTTGTACTTATCTATTTCACCCATTCTTTGGCTTTTGGCCAGCATGCATCACTTGTTGTGCAAGGCCCAGAACAACCAGAAATGAAGCTATTTTTGAATGGCGCGCCTTGGAACGCCACGTCAGCTAGCAGGATTCAAATAGACAGTATTGGACTAGGAGTGCAGACAGTGGATATTCAAATTGAAGACAGTTTGAAAACCTTGCTCCGGACTTCAATTTTTACCTACCCCAATATTACCTATGTCCTCTCACTCAATACTGAAGAGGATAGCCTATCGCTGACCCAACATGAAATTTCCACACAATATTCGGATGAGACTAACAAGAATCTCACAGAAACTGTAGTAACTGATGCTAGAGAGATGGAAATCAATGTTTTCCAGCCCTCAGAAAATCAATGCGCAATTCCACTTACACCAAACGATATCACTGAGGTTAAAGAACAAGTAAAATTGGTGTATTTCGAAAAAGAAAAAACGCAAATAATTGAGGACTTGCTCGCTTCAAGCTGTTATACAGTATCTCAAATTAATGAACTTATTAGCCTTGTAGATAACGAGGAGCGTAGGTTGGGACTAATAAAAATTACCTATCCGAATTGCTTCAACAGAAGTGAATTCACTAGCCTGAAATCCTTGTTTCTTTTAGAGAGATATCAGAAGGAGTTCAATTCATGGATAAACTCTTTGAAATAACATTGAAAATATATTGTTTCTGTAGCCTTCAACCCAAAAAGAATTGAGATTTTTGCCAAGAATTTCAAGAGAGAGATAAAACCAATATTATGAAAAAGCACAATTTCTCAGCAGGCCCTTGTATCCTCCCTCCCACAGTATTGAAGGAAGCCTCAGAAGCCGTCTTAAACTGGAACAATTCCGGACTTTCATTAATTGAAGTCTCACATAGAGGAAAAGAGTTTGTTGCTGTAATGGATGAAGCGCGACAATTGGTAAAGGACCTACTTGACGTGCCTGCCAATTATGAGGTTTTGTTTCTTCAAGGAGGAGCTAGTTTAGGCTTCTACACCACAGCAATGAACTTCATGAAAGTGAATGGCAAAGCTGCATATTATGATACCGGTACTTGGTCTTCAAAAGCTATCAAAGAAGCCAAACTCGTTGGAGAGGTAGAGATCATTGCCAGTTCTAAAGAGAATGGCTATAAAAACATTCCTGCTCCGGCAGCTGCCCCGTCAGACGCGGACTATGTCCACTACACCACCAACAATACCATTTTCGGAACACAATTCAATTATGTTCCAGAATCAAATGGAACGCTTGTTTGCGACATGAGTAGCGACATTTTTTCACGGCCTATAGATGTTAGCAAATATGATTTGATCTATGCCGGAGCCCAGAAAAACATGGGTCCTGCAGGTACAGTTCTTTATATCGTCAACAAAGACAAACTCGGGAAAAGTGGAAGAACTATACCTGCATATTTAGATCTTCAAGTTCACATTGATAAGGATTCAATGTTCAATACTCCTCCTGTATTTGCAATATTTACCAGCATGCTTACGCTTAGATGGTTGAAGAGCATCGGAGGGGTTTCTGCCATCGAAAAAATAAACAATGAAAAGGCCAGAGTCATGTATCAAGCAATTGACGAAAACCCATTGTTTGTAGGATATGCAGACAAAGACAGCCGTTCAAACATGAACGCTACCTTCAAATTGGTTGATGATTCACTAGCTCCAGAATTTGATAAGATGTGGCAAGAAGCTGGAATCAGCGGAATCAAAGGACACAGATCTGTTGGTGGATACAGAGCATCAATGTACAATGCACTTACCCTCGAAAGCGTTCAAACGCTAACTGAAGTAATGCAGAAATTCGCCACTATCAACGCATAATTACACCCAAAACATTGCCCAATAGATCTATGAAAATTCTTGCAAATGACGGCTTAAGCCAAACAGGAATCGACCAATTGACAAACGCTGGCTTTACCGTTGTAACAGACGCAGTTGCTCAAGACCAATTGATTGACGCTATCAACCAGGAAAATTACGTGGGAGTCCTCGTAAGAAGTGCCACAACAGTTCGTAAAGAAGTTGTTGATGCCTGCCCAGATCTGAAATTCGTGGGAAGAGGTGGTGTCGGCATGGATAATATTGATGTAGAATATGCCAGATCAAAAGGTATTGCGGTGTTTAACACCCCTGGAGCTTCATCTCAATCTGTAGCTGAATTAGTAATGTCGCACATGTTTAGCCTAGCTAGAAGCTTGTATGACAGCAACAGACAAATGCCCCAAAACGGTCACGAAAAATTCAAAGACCTCAAAAAGAAATATGGCAAAGGAACTGAATTGAGAGGGAAAACTTTAGGAATTGTAGGCTTTGGAAGAATTGGACAAGCCACTGCAAGTTATGCACTTGGCTGTGGAATGAAAGTAGTTACTTTTGACAAAAACCAAGGTTCTAACGTGATTGATCTTGAAATCGCAGGATACGGAGAAATCTCTGTTGAAATTCCTTTCGTTTCTTTAAATGAATTGCTAAAAGTCAGTGACATTATCTCACTTCACGTACCTAAGCAAACAGACGGTTCACCTGTATTTGGCGATTCAGAAATTGCCAAAATGAAAGATGGCGTGTTGATTATCAATGCTTCTCGGGGTGGGATTATAGATGAAGACGCACTACTTACAGCTTTGGACTCTGGAAAAATTGGTGGTGCCGGTTTGGACGTATTTATGAATGAACCAACTCCTCGCCAAGACCTGCTTGATCACCCAAAAGTTTCTCTCACACCACATGTCGGAGCAGCTACAGGCGAAGCACAAGACAGGATTGGTGTTGAATTGGCAGATCAAATCATGGAAGTAATGAACATAGATGCTAAATAGCATCTGCCTTCTTTCATTTATTCAATTCAAAAAAAACTGAAATGGCTCAGATCAGGCCCTTTAAGGCAATTCGACCTACCAGAGACAAGGCCTGCCTGGTTGCCTCACGTTCATATGTGACGTATAATTCAGTGCAATTGAACGACAAGCTTGCAGGCAATCCATACACCTTTATCCACATCCTAAATCCCGACCACGGAAAAGTTGAGCAAGCTAAAGGCGGCACTCGAGAATTATTTGGGAGAATCAAAGATTCATTTTGGGATTTTGTGAATGACGGCATCCTGAAAAGAGATGAACAGCCGGCCTTCTATTTATACAAACAAATTCGGCCAGACGGGGAAAGTATTGGTCTAATTGCCACAGCTCACGTGGATGATTACAAAAACGGTAAGATTCGGGTTCATGAGCAAACAATTAGTAGAAGAGAAAATCTTTTTGCAGATTATCTAGACGTTACCAATTTTCACGCAGAGCCTGTATTGCTCTGCCATGACAACAATCAGGAACTAGAAGCGGCCTACCAGCGCATTATGTCTCAAAGACCTGAGTGTGATTTTAGTACAACTGACAAATGCCAACATCAACTTTGGATAATTGACGAAAACTCCTTGGTTGAGAATCTCATTCAACAATTCAAATCAATACCTGCTCTGTACATCGCAGATGGGCACCATAGAAGCGCCTCTTCTGCTCAACTGGCTTCTCAGCGCTCCAAGCTCAGTAAGAATGACCTGCACAATTGGTACATGGTGTATCTCATTCCTGCATCGTCTTTAGCCATCCACGGTTATCATCGTTTGGTTAAAGATTTGGGGGGGCTATCGCCCGAGGAATTTTGCTCGGAAATTCAAAAGAACAATAGCCTAATCCCTATTGACCAACCAGATTCGCATCTTGGACGTGGAATCATTAATATGTATTTGGACCATCAATGGTACCGCATCAGTGTGCTTAAAGAATTGGATGATTCCACTATCGGAGCCCAATGGTTAACTGATCATATTCTGAAACCAATTTTGAAAATTGGTGATTTGAGGTCTGACCCTAGAATTCGTTTTCGAGATGGAAAACGTCCCAAAACGATATTGGCCGATGAAGTGGATCAAAAGCATGCTGCTTGTGCATTTGCCTTGCACCCTGTCACTTTTAATGAACTGAAAGGTATTGCAGATGCGGGGGCAACCATGCCTCCAAAATCTACCTACATCGAACCTAAACTTCGCAGTGGTTTGACTATTTATACCTTTGAACCAGAAGAAGAAAACACATGAGCCGACTTGCTCAAAATCTGCAGAAAATCAAAGAATCGCTTCGGCCTAATGTCCAATTGGTGGCCGTTTCCAAAACAAAACCTGTTGAACTCCTTATGGAAGCCTATAAGCAGGGACAACGGATCTTTGGCGAAAATAAGGCGATGGAACTAATTGAAAAAGCTGAGCAAATGCCAAAGGACATTGAATGGCATTTTATAGGTCACCTTCAAAGAAATAAGGTGAAGGCACTTCTTCCGCATACAGCGCTTATTCATGGTGTTGATAGCCCACGTCTATTCTGGGAAATTCAAAAAAGAGCGCTCGACTTTGAAAAACAACAACACATCTTTCTTCAAGTTCATATTGCGGAGGAAAGCACAAAATTTGGTTTTTCTGAAGTTGAACTGGTAGAGTTCCTTAAAGAAATTGTAAGTAAAGACACTTCTAACATAGTAGTTTGTGGTCTCATGGGCATGGCCACATTTACTGAAGACCAAGAACAAGTAAGAAGAGAGTTTAAGAAACTAAAATCTCTCTTTGACAATGTGCAAAGCTCATATTTCAAAAGTAATCCAAGCTTCAAAGACCTTTCCATGGGTATGAGTGGCGACTATCTTCTCGCAATGGAAGAAGGAAGTACAGTGGTGAGAATCGGTAGCTCTATCTTTGGAGGTAGACAGTGAACCTGAGCCGCAAACAAATTCGATTAGTGGTCATTACAACTACAGTAATATTTGGAATCACATTTCTTGTCTTTTTTAGCTATTATTCATGGATCTCACATCTCATGAATAAGAATATGGATGTTAAGTTAGAAATTCAAAACAGGACCTGGATTTATGCTCCGGCCGTTGCTTTGGTATATGCCCTGATTTTCATCATCATTGCAAAAGACTCCAACAAAATATGAGCTCGGACTTGAAAATAGGGATAGCATTAAGTGGCGGGGGGGCCAGAGGCGTAGCCCACCTCGGAGTCCTTCAAGCGTTGGAAGATAATGGGATCAAATTCGATAGAATTGCT